>DYDC01000337.1 GCA_020718125.1 Methylacidiphilum sp.
TGATTTTGTGCTTGACCACCCCTCTTTACAGCCCCGCTATAAGTTCCCTTACGTTTATCGTCTTGCCGCCGTCTGTTGCCAAGTCCGAAATGTTCCGAAACGTGCGCATCGTGAAAACCATCTGCGGCACCGCATGGGATGGAGCCGTTCAGATCACGGCGGCGTCAATGGATGGCGAACTACAAGCCGTGCCGTCCAATCTGGACGAGTTGATTCAGGCGCTGGGGAGAGGAAGGCTGAAATCACTCCACGGTTCAACGCGGTGACGGTCGGCGCCTGGAGACGACACTTGTTCGTTCACCCCGTTATTTCTCCGGATAGAGGGTAATGCCAACGCGCTCGATGTGCTCGCGCAGTGGACGGAACTTGATGAGGTGAAACGGCTTCACGTCGTATTTATACGGCAGAGGCAATTCGTCCAACTCAGCGGCTATGGCTTCGGCGCGCAACGCATCCACGTCTCCCCAAAGCGCAAGATCAATGTCGGAAGAAGACCCATGCGTGCCCTTGGCGCGCGACCCAAACACCTTCACGGTCTTGATCTCCGGATGCCGGCGAAACACCCGCCGTAACATGCCAAGTTCGCTTGGTTTGAGCGCGGCAGTTTTCATTCGACGCTCTTTTCGATGAAGAACTCGTGCAGCTTTTCCATCGCCGGCAGGTAATGCTTGGCGATGGCGTTGACGGCCCGTTCAAAAACAGAGAGGTCGTAATTGTGAGAAAGCAGGTTGCGGTTATCTAGCATGTCGATCCAGACTTGGCCGTCTGAAATCACCTTGGCGGCGAAGGCATCCTTGATCACCTGCCGGGGCGTGACTGGCGAAATGACCAGCCCGCCTTCTTCGAGATAATCTTCGAGGGTTTTCCACGCGAGTTCAAAAGTGTATTCAAATCGCCGGATCACGCCTTCCTTTTCGAGCATAGAGAGGGCTTCCGGCTTTTGTTCCAATGCCTCCCGAAGCAAGACGAAAGCCCGGTCAAAATTGTGAAAACGCTGCTTCCAGCGGATGTCTTCGCTCATACGCGCCAATCTAGCGTTTTCAGGTTCGTGCGGACAGCCTTTTCCTGCCTCGCCAATTCCGCAAACCGGCCGGGGAAGTGTTCGTGGATGCCGCCGGGCGGAATCCAGACCGGGGCGCGCATCGTGAAAGCCATCTACGGCACCGCATGGGACGGCAACGTGAGGATCAGCGCAACAACCGACTTCTGCAATACGCCGCTGACTCGGAAGCGGTAGAGAAGCCACGAGTCGGTTCCGACGGCTGCAGTAACAAAAACAACAGCGTCGGGCCTACCCTGCCGTCACCGGCATCAGCGTCATCGTGTCGTTGCCAAAAATATCAATCACCTTCACGGCCACGATGTAGCGGCCGGGCTTGGCGTAGGTATGCGTCGCGGTCTTCAACTCCAGCTCGCGGTCTTGTCGCGTGCGGAAGCTCTGCCATTCGTTCTCGAAGATGTAGGCGCCGGTCCAGCGTTCCTCGAAATCAATGAACTCGCCCGCGTTTGCCGTGCCGGGCAGGGCGCCCTCGACACCGAGATTCTTCGCCACCTTGATGATCTCCTTGCGGTTCTCGTAGTTGAAATCCACCGCCCAGTAATCCACCCAGTCCGTCCATTTCTTCGTGAGGACCTCGCGGGTGACGACGCCCTTCTTGTCCTTGTTGATCTTGATGAGCTTGCCCTGTTCGCACACGACCTCGCTCCTGCCTTCCTTCAACTCCGCAGCGATGGACTCCACAAGACCCTGCGAGTAATAGACCGAGAAGTCGCTTAACTCCACGGCGAGAGTGAGATTGTCTTTCGGCGCGCCCGGCGGTCGCGCCCCGCCAAAACGCGGCGTGACTTCGATGTAGGCCACGTCGTGGAAACGCACCTGGCCTTTCTCCACGGCACGCTTGTCGAATACTTCCGGCGGAATCGTTTTCGGCACGAGATCGATCCCTTTTTGCCTGGCCTCCTCCAGCACGGCGGGGAAAAGGCCCATCTCAAATTCAAACGCCAGCAGGTCCACGCGCGACGCCCCGCGCTTGCGACATTCGGTGATGACTTCCTCCACGAACAGCCGGCCCACGGGCAGGTTGATCGGGCCGACGACCACGAGCCGCCCGCCGGTTTTCCCGTGGAAGAACTCGTCGCTTCCCCGACGACTGGGGAGCGCAGCCGCCCCGGCTGCGGTTGCCGACGCCCTCGTCGGCAACTCCGGGCGCGTGGCAGGACCGGACGCGCCGGATTGTTCGGACGCCCGCGGGTTTCCCGCGAGGGCGCGGGAAACTGCGCCCGGGGCGGGCGCGCTCCCCGGACCAAAGCTGCCGCCGCCCAACGGCTCGGCGCGGTAGGCTTTCAGGATCAGATCGCGGAACTCCTGTTCCTTGCGGGCGATTGCCCAGTCCTTCTTCTTGCCGGTGAGCCGCCCGGCGACGTTGAGATAGGCCTGGCGCTCGTAGCGGCCGAGGTTGAGCACCTCGAAGGCGCGGAAGGGCCGGCCGCCGGCCTTCAACTCGCGCTGCACCTGGATGAGCCGCTTGCGCGTGGTGTGGATGCCGAACTTGCCGAGGTCGGTGGCGATCCACTTCCGCCCCAGCTTCTCCGCCACCGCGGCGGTCGTGCCGCTCCCGCAGAAAAAGTCCGCCACCAAATCGCCTTCGTTGCTGCTGGCTGAAATGATGCGCTCCAACAGGGCTTCGGGCTTCTGCGTTGGGTAATCAACGTTCTCTTTGCTCTGCTTAACGGAGTTGCCGCTAACATCAGTCCAAACATTTGGTCTCTGCTTTCCCTTTTCGAGCCGCTCGGAAAGGTAATACTTTTCACGAATTGAATTCTCCGTGAAGTAAAGCCGGTTTTCCTCATCAAGCGCACGCATTCGACTTTCGTTGAATCTCCAACCCTTTGTTGGCGGCGGCCAGCTCCTACCCTTCTTGTCAACGTAGGTATATTTCAAGTTTTCACGATGCGCAGGGTTGATGATGGGTTGCGTGTTATACCTGCCTCTCCCATCACCATCGTCGAGGGTGAATGTCGCTATGTCCTCTTTGCTCAACCCTTCAATCATTGGGTTGTAGCCATAGCTATCTCCTTTCGTGCACCAGAGAATGTAATCAGCGTTCTTGGGAAGATTGTTGAAGACTGGTTTCCCTGCCGATGTCCGCTGCCAAATGATTTCGTTGCGGAATTTGTCTTCGCCAAAGATTTCGTAGATGACGAATCGCAGATGGGAACTTAACCGAGAATCGCAATGGACGTAGATGCTGCCGTCGCTGTGCATCAAATCGCGCATGAGGATGAGGCGTTCGTAAATCATGGCGATGAAGGAATCCGCGCCGCGCCCCCAGGTGTCGCGGTA
>DYDC01000338.1 GCA_020718125.1 Methylacidiphilum sp.
CGGCTGGTGTTACAAGAACTCTACGAACTGCCGGAGGCGTGGGTGGCGCGAGGCAAACTGCGGGCGTGGCACCGGTGGGTGCGCCGGGTGGCAGGGCGGCACTCGCCGCTGCTCTTTGGCGGGATGCTTCGGTGCGCGTAGCTGGTGGAAAATCACCTTGACGGCATTCTGGCCCACTGGCGGCGGCGCGCGACCAACGCCTTTTTGGAAGGTCTAAACGGCGAGTTCTCCGCCGTGCGACGTAAAGCCCGCGGTTACCGCTCGGTGGACGACCTCATCACCATGCTCGACTTCACCGCCGCACGCCTCCGCCTCCCCGCTCACTGAAAACAGCGAGGAACCGAAATACAATCCTGCATCGCCCAAACGGCCCGTTCTGGCACCCCTTGCGGGGTGCATTGTCGGCGATGCCTGCCGGGGGTCTCGCAGACTCGACCCCCGGCTACTCTCTGGCAACCCTTCGGGTTGCCACAGACACTCCTACGGAAAACAGCGAAGACCCCTCGCCGCTCAGGTTGGCAAACCCAAGGCATGGGGGCAGTGCGCGGATGCGTCCGACGGGGATTGGCGCTTGGCGCTTTGATTGACGCCCGCGGCGCCTGCGCATAACCTTGCGCCAGCCAATCCGATCATCCATCACCATGCCTGCCGCTGACGATCTCAAAGCCCGGTTGCGCGAGGCGCCGAACAAACCCGGCATCTACATCTTCCGCGACCGGTTGGGCAGGGTCATCTACGTCGGCAAGGCCCGCGCCCTGCGCCGGCGGCTGCTCCAGTATTTCCAGCCGTCGCGCAGCCAGACGTGGGACCGGAAGTTCAAGGCGCTGGCGGACTCCATCGAGAGTTTCGAGTTCCAGGTCGTGAAGAACGAGCCGGAGGCATTGTTGCTCGAAGGCAAGCTCATCAAGGAATACAAGCCGCGTTACAATGTCCGGTTTCGCGACGACAAACGGTTCCTGCTCGTGAAGATGGACCCGCGCGAGGACTGGCCGCGGTTCCGGTTCGCGCGGCTGAAGAAGGACGACGGCGCGCGTTACTTCGGGCCGTATGCGCACGCCACGGCCATCCGCAGGACGCTGGCGTTCATGCGCAAGAAATACGGCGTGCTGACCTTCGGCCGCGGCGCGCCGACCGGGCGCGAGTTGAAATACGCCGGCTACCAGGTGCCCACGCGGCTGAGCGAGTGCACGCCGGAGCAATACCGCGAGCGCGTCGAGGCGGCGTGCGCGTTCCTCGAAGGCCAGCACAAGGAGTATCTCGCTGAGATTGAAAAGGAGATGCGGGATGCCGCCACGGCGCTGGAGTTCGAGAAAGCCGCCGGCCTGCGCGACGTGCTGGAGGGCCTGCGCGAGACCGTGGCGGTAAAGACGCGGAAGTTTGCCCGTGAGATGCCGAGCGCGATGGACCCTGACACCGAACTGGCGCAGCTTCGCGACGTGCTGGGCCTGACGTCGCTGCCGCGCATCATCGAGGGCTTCGATATCAGCCACATCAGCGGCACGCACAGCGTCGGGGCGATGGTCCGGTTCAAGGACGCGCGGCCCGACAAGGATAACTACCGCCACTTCCGCATCAAGACCGTCGAGGGCAGCGACGACTTCGCGAGCATCCGCGAGATCGTCGGCCGCCGCTACCGCCGTATCCTCGACGAGGGCGGCGCGCTGCCCGACGCGGTGCTGATTGACGGCGGCAAAGGCCAGCTCGCTTTCGCCCTGACCGCGCTGATCGAACTCGGTGTGCCGACGCTGCCGGTTTTTGGCCTCGCGAAGGAGGAAGAGGAGATCTTCCTGCCCGACCGCGCCGAGGCGGTGAAGCTGCCGGACAGCTCGCCCGCGTTGCGGCTGGTGCGGCGCATCCGCGACGAGGCGCACCGTTTCGCGCAGAAGTATCATTTCCAACTCCGCAAGCGCCGCATTGCCGAGAGCGTGCTCGACGACATCCCCGGCCTCGGCGAGAAGCGAAAGGCGCTGCTGCTGCAAACGTTCGGCTCCGTCAAACGCCTCGCTGCCGCCAGCGCGGAGGATATTGCAGCGGTTCCCGGCGTCGGCCAGAAGCTGGCGGTGGAGATGAAACGGATTCTCGATCAGAATCCGCCTGCGCCCGAAACCCCGCTTGAGGGATCAAACAAATCCGGCTAAACTTGCGGCCATGAAGACCTACGGCGATCTGGTGAGCGAGGCCCGGCGCATGGCGCGGGGGATTTCAGCGGACGACCTGTCGGCGAAGCTGAAGGCCGGCGAGAAGGTCGTCGTGCTCGACGTGCGGGAGCCGGAGGAGTTCGCGCAGGCGCGCATCCCCGGCGCGATCAACCTGCCGCGCGGCCTGCTGGAGATGGAAGTGGGCGCGCACGCTTTCGAGCCGGATTCGTTCATCGTGTGCAACTGCGGCGGCGGCGGCCGCTCGGCGCTCGCTGCCCGGACGCTGCTGGAGATGGGCTACACCAACGTCGCATCGCTGGCCGGCGGCATGAAGGCGTGGATCAACAAGGGCTTCCGCCTGGAGGCCTGACAGTAGCCGCGTCACTCCGATGCTGTGACTTTTTCATTCGGAGGCTTGCAGGTCAGTGAGCGGACGCCAAGCTTCATCGGCATAATGAACCCTCCCGATACCGCGCGCGAGCACTCCGAAGCCTCCCTGTTGGCCAACCCACTGCCAGGTTTGTCGCTGCAGCCCAGCGGCGCGTTGATTTCGGTGGCGAACGGGTCGGGACAGCGGGCGTTGAACGCGGCCCATTCCAGCGCCATGACGCGCGTGAGGCCGACCACGCCGGCCTTGGCGGCACAGTAGGCGCTGCGTTCCGGCAGGCCGACGTGGCCGATCACGGAGGCTAGATTGACGCACGAGCCGCGCCGCTGTTTCTTGAAGAGAGGCGTGATGGCCCGGCAGCAGAGCCATGCGCCGGTGAGGTTGGTGTCGAGCACGGCGCGGAAGTCGGCGATGGGAAACTCCTCGATCGGGTGGCGGATGTTGTTTCCGGCGTTGTTCACCAGCACGTCCGCGCGGCCGAACGGTTTCATCACCGCGGCGAAGAGCTTTTTCACGCGGGCTTCCTTGGTCACGTCGCACGCGATGGCGAGGCCGTTGCGGCCGGCGAGCCAGCGCAATTCATTGAGCGCGGTCTGGCATTCGTTGCGGTGACGGCTGGCCGGGACGATGGAGGCGCCCGCTTCAGCGAACGCCTGGGCGATGGATTTGCCGGGGCCTTTGGAGCCGCCGGTGATGATGGCGACGCGGTCGTCGAGACGGAATTTGGTCGAGGACATTCATGGGGTGACGGGTGACGGGAAATACCGCGGGCAATCGCGAAAGGGGCCGGGGCTACTTCGCGACCGCTTTTC
>DYDC01000339.1 GCA_020718125.1 Methylacidiphilum sp.
TAGCGGGCAACATCTTTTGTTGAAGGAGTCATCATGAATCCAGCGGAAGCGGCAACCACTCCGATGCTTGGCGTCCTCAT
Organism: Methylacidiphilum sp.; assembly: GCA_020718125.1. Classification (GTDB taxonomy): domain Bacteria; phylum Verrucomicrobiota; class Verrucomicrobiia; order CAIQCK01; family CAIQCK01; genus JACRKA01. Next base: position 81 of record DYDC01000339.1, read on the forward strand.
CTTCGCGCTCGGCGGCCTGGCGGGCGCGGTGTTCTACCTGCCGTTCAAGAAGGTCGCGAACTGGGCGTGGGAAAGCTACTGGGCGGTCTATGCGGTGTTCGGCCTCGTGGTCGTGCCGTGGACGCTCGCGTTCAGCACGTCGCCGAACGTCTGCAAAGTGCTCGGTGCCGCGCCAAGCGGCGAGTTCTGGTATTGCTACGCATGCGGTGCAATGTGGGGCGTCGGTGGCCTGACGTGGGGCCTCATGATCCGCTACCTCGGCGTCGGTCTCGGCCTGGCGCTCGGCTGCGGCATCTGCTCGGCAGCGGGGACGCTGGTTCCGAAAATCTTGAAAGGAGAGTTCGGCCAGTTATTCGAGCCGGGCGCGGGCATCGCATCGTTCGCCGGCGTGCTGGTGTCACTGGCGGGCATCGTGATGGTCGGCATGGCGGGCATGTCGAAGGAGAAGGAACTGCCCGAAGAGGAGAAGAAGAAGGCCGTCGCGGAATACAGTTTTAAGAAAGGCATCCTCGCGGCGTGTTTCTCCGGCCTGATGAGCTCCGGCATGGGCTGGGGCCTCGTCGGCGGCCCGACGATGCAGAAGCTCGCCGAAACCACCGCACCGGTCACGACGACGACGTGGAGCGGGATGCCGGTGCTGGTCGTGGTGCTCCTCGGCGGGTTTACCGTCAACTTCCTCTGGTGCCTCTTCCTCAACGTGAAGAACAAGACCACCGGCGACTATCTCAAGTCCGGCGCGCCGTTGGCGGGCAACTTCCTGTTCGCGGCCATTGCGGGCGCGATCTGGTGTTCGCAGTTCATCTGCTTCAAGACCGGCGAGCCGGCGATGGGCAAGACCGCCTACGTCGGCTGGGCGTTGCTGATGGCCTCGGCGATCATGTTCAGCACGCTCATCGGCATCTTCATCGGCGAATGGAAAGGCACGAGCAAGCGCACGCGCGCGTTGCTTACGGTGGGCCTCGTGCTGCTGCTGCTGTCGGCAGTCATCTCCGGCTACAGCGGGTCGCTGAAGTAGAGATCAGGGTGCGTTGTTACAACATGCGCTGGAGATGACCGTGGAGGCATGGTAGCATTCGAGTGGTTTGAGGAGAGTGAACAAATGAGCGTAGCGGAGCAGATTCTTGAGCATGTTCGGGTGTTGCCGGAGGCGGTTCAGGCCGAGGTGCTTGATTTCGTTGAGCATCTTGAAACCAAGATCAGCGCCGGCAAGGCATCGCAAGAAGACACGGACTGGTCAGCAATGTCCGTGTCACATGCGATGCGTGGCATGGAATCGGAAGCCTCGCCTTACTCGACGGATGATCTGAAGGAAGTCTTTTCATGATCCACGAAGGACAGATTGTCCTTTTTCGTTTCCCCCAGACCGACCAGTCCGCTGGCAAGCTTCGTCCGGCGGTTGTCCTACGCAAGTTGCCCGGTCCCTACGACGACTGGTTGATTTGCATGATTTCCTCGCAGACATCCCAGGCGATTGCAGGTTTCGATGAAGTGATTTCGTCCGACAGCGTTGATTTTCAGCGATCCGGGTTGAAGATAGACAGTGTCATCCGGATTGCGCGTATGGCTATCGTTCAGCGGGGCGTGCTGCTTGGGGCGGTTGGCGAGATCGGTTCGGATCGTCTTTCACGAATGAGATCGAAGCTTGCGGATTGGATGAGGGGTGCCTGGTCGCGCTTCGCAAGCGTTGCCAAGCCATGACCGCGCCCCAGCACTCCCACGACCCCGTTGAGGAATTTGAGCGCGAGCCGGTGCCGCCGCGCGCGCTGCTCGGCCTCAAGAGCTACGCCGGCCAGTTTGCGGGGGAGCACGTCGCCGGCACGGAACTGATGATCGGCCCGCTGTTCCTCGCGGCAGGCGTCAGCGCGTTTGATCTCATCGTCGGCCTGCTCGTCGGCAATCTGCTCGCCGTGCTGAGCTGGACGCTCTTCACCGCGCCGATCGCCACGCGCGTGCGGCTGACGCTCTACTTCCAGCTTGAGAAGATCTGCGGCCGCAAGCTTGTCACGCTCTACAACGTCGCCAACGGCGTCATGTTCACGTTCCTGGCCGGCGCGATGATTACCGTCTCGGCCACGGCGCTCGGCGTCTGGTTCAAGTTCCCCATGCCGGGCTTCGGCGACTTGATGCCCGACAGCCTCGGCTGGGTCGTCGCAGTGCTCGCGGCGGGCGCGCTGTTTTCGTTCGTCGCTGCCTACGGCTACAAGTTCGTCGCGGAGTTCGCCAACATGGCCGTGCCGTGGATGATCGCCGCGTTCATCGCGTTCGGCGTCATCGGCTTGCGCGAACTCGGCCTGACCTCGCTGGGCGATTTCTGGCACGTGGCGCAGACGGTGATCTGGAAAGGCGGCGACCCAATGCCCGGTCAGGTGAAGTTCACCTTCTGGCACGTCATGTTCTTCGCGTGGTTTTGCAACATGGCGTGGCACATCGGCATGGCCGACCTCTCGCTGTTCCGCTACGCGAAGAAGTCGTGGTATGGCGTCGCCTCCGCCGCCGGCATGTATATCGGCCACTTCATGGCGTGGATCGCCGCCTCGATCCTCTACGCGTTGCAGTTGCACCAAGACCCAACCAACACCGCCGTGCTGCCCGGCCCGCTGGCGTATCGCGCGTGCGGCATCGCCGGCCTGCTCTGTGTCATCGCCGCTGGCTGGACGACTGCGAATCCGACGCTCTACCGCGCCGGCCTCGCATTCCAATCGCTCGTGCCGTCCTCGTCGCGGTTCCGCGTCACGCTGCTGACCGGCCTTGTGGCGAGCGTCACCGCCGTCTTCCCGCTGGTGACGATGAAGCTGCTCGATTTCGTCGCGCTCTGGGGAATGATCCTGATGCCGATGGGCGCGGTGATCTTCGTGGACTTCTGGGTGCTGCCGCGCCTCGGCCTGCGGCGCAACTTCGCCGAGGCCACGGGCCGTCCGATCAACTGGGCCGCCGGCCTCGCGTGGTTGCTGACGATGGCCGTCTGCACCGCGCTCGTGCAATTCGCCGGCGTGCAAATCTATTTCGTCAGTCTCCCCGGCTGGTTCGTGACGGCGATTCTCTATGTGGCCTTGAGCCGTGTTGTTCAGAAGAGGCCGCACCCATGAAACGCATCGCTGAAATCCTCTCGTGGCTGGCGTTCGCCGTGACGCTGGCGCCGGCGTGCCTGTTCTTCGCGGACAAGCTCGACCTCGCGCAAACGCAGATGTGGATGCTCGCCGGCACGGCGCTGTGGTTCATCGCCACGCCGTTCTGGATGGAGCACAAGGC
>DYDC01000340.1 GCA_020718125.1 Methylacidiphilum sp.
TGTCGCCTTTGATGCGGCCGTCCTCGCCGACGCAGGCTTTGTTGAACGCGGCTTTGATCTGGTTGAACAGGTCGCGGTATTTGCCGGCGTCGTTGGTTTTGCCGAGCGCGTCGGCGGCGCGCGAGAGCAGTTTCGCGCTGTAGGCGAAGTAGGCGGTGTAGATGATGTCATTCGGCGTGTCGGCGTTGATGCTCAGCCAGTCGCCGAAGCAACGATACTTCGCCGGCGGCAACAGCTCCGGCGTGCCGCGGTTCTTGCAGAACTCGATGAACCGGCGCATCGCGGCGTAGTTCCGCTCCAGCACGCGCCGGTCGCCATAGACTTCGTAGATGGTCCACGGGCAGATGATGCCCGCCTCCTGCCACGCGGGGCCGCCGTCGGGGCCGGCGACTTTCACGGGCGCGACCATCGGGAACTGGCCGTCCTCGCGCTGGCTGTCCTGGCAGAGGTCCACGAGCCACTTGTTGAAGAACGCCTGCACGTCGCAGTTGAGCGTGGCGGTGCGGACATAGACCTGCGCGTCGCCGGTCCAGCCGAGCCGCTCGTCGCGCTGCGGGCAATCGGTCGGGATGTCTATGAAGTTCATCCGCTGCGTCCAGTAGATGTTGCTGTGGAGCTGGTTCAACATCTTGTCGGAGCAGACGAACTTGCCCGTCACCGGCGTGTCGCTGCTGAGCGCCAGACCCACGACCGTGTCGGGCGCGGGCCGTCCCTTCAGGCCGGTGATCTCGACGTATTGGAAACCGTGGAACGTGAACCGCGGCGTCCACGTTTCCCAGCCGCCGCCACGGCAGATGTAGGTGTCGGTGCAGCGCGCGCTGCGGAGGTTCGTCGTGTAGATCGTGCCGTCGGGATTGAGCCGCTCGGCGAACCGCAGCACGATCTTCTGGCCGGGCGCGCCCTTCACCTTCAGCCGCGCGACGCCAGCGAAGTTCTGGCCCATGTTGAGCACATAGACGCCCTTCTGCGGCTCCGTGATCTTCTTCGCCTTCAACTCCGCGAACACGACCACCGGCGGCCCCGGATGCGCCTCAACCTTCGGCTGCACCTCGCTGCTGCCGACGACAACCGGCTCCCACTTGCCGTCATTGAAACCGGGCGCGTCCCAGCCGTCCATCGCGAGCCGCGCGTCGTAGGTCTCGCCCATCAGGAAATCGCTTTCGAGCAACGGCCCGGTCGCGGCCTTCCAGTTCGGCCCCGATCCGACGACCGCCGTCGAGCCGTCGGCGAACTCGATGTTCAACTGTGCCCGCACGCGCGGCAGCTTGCCATAATGGTCGCGGTTGTTGCCGTGGCCGACGTAGCCGCTGAACCACCCATCCGCGAGCACCGCGCCGAGGGCGTTGTTGCCGGCGCGCACCAGCTTTGTCACGTCGTAGGCGCGGTAATAGACGCGCTTGGTGTATTCGGTCCAGCCGGGATTGAACCATTCATCAGCGAGGATCGGCGGTTTCAAACCGCCGTTCCCAGTCATGTTGACGCGCTTGCCGTTGAGATGCACATCGAAGATGCCCAGCCCCGTCGCGTAGAGCGTCGCGCGCGTCACCGGCTTGTCAGCACGGAAGCCCGTCCGCAGAAACGGCACCGGCGGCAGCGACACCGTCAGCAGCTTCGCCTTGCCCCACGGCTGCATCCCGTAATCGCCGAGCACGCGCGCGGCGGGCCACGGCGCGACATCAAGGTCGCGCTTGCGCCAGTTCGCTCCGGGCGACGAGGCTGTCTTCCACGAGCCGTCCGTGACGTGCGTGATCTTCTTTCCATCTGCGGTGGTGATGACAATCTTCGCAAGCAAACCCGCCGGCCCATCGGCGGCGTTCCACACTTCCGCCCGCAGGCTGTTGTCGCCGCCGCGGAGACGCTGCGTCACGTCGGTCGCCTTCGCGCGCTGCCATGCCGTGCCGCTGCTGACCAGATTCGAGTTGATGACGAACTTGTAGTTGTCATCCGAGATGGCGAGCAGTTCTGCCTTGGCGATCTTGATGTCAGCGCGCAGCGCGAGCGTGCTCACGAACAGCCTGTGGCCCGCCTTGGCATTCAGCGGCCTGTCTGACGCCTGCCAAATCCACTTCGCGCCCTCCAATGGCGCATCCGGCAAATCCACGTTCGTGCGCGCCCTGTCGAACCCGATCCACTCCGCCTTCCAGTCCTCGGCCTTGAGCAACCCCATCGTCCACATCGCCGGCGCGCTCCACTCCGACGCGACGCCGTGGCGGTCCCAAACCTTCACCTTCCAGAAACACCGCTGCCCCGACACGAGCGGTTTCCCGGCATAGACCACGCCCGTCGTCTCATCGCTCGCCACCTTCCCGCTGTCCCACAAGTCGCCCGTCTTCTCCGCCAATGCCGCCTCGCTGCTGGCGACAAACACGCGATAAGCGGTCTGCCGCCGGCCTCTTGCCGCCTCCCCCTTGCCGCTTGCCTCCACAATCCAACTCAACCGCGGCGCCGTCTCGCCAATGCCAAGAGGATTGACGCGGTATTCGCAGCGCAACGCAAGAGGCGCAAGACCGCCTCCTGCAATCTGCGCAGCGCGACCCACCAACGGAACAGCAAGGAACGAAAGCGCGACAAAGCAACTGACGAGTTGTTTCATAGTTCGTATCTCCATCTGAAATCTCCAAGTCTGCGAAAGTTAACAACGGCTATCGGCGCGAATTCCACGGCTGAAATCAAGCTTTCTTCCGGCGCGCGCCACGGCCTCGCGCAACTCACCGGCAAACTCGCCTGCGATAATCCGCAGCGGCGCGCGGCGGCTCGTCAAACCCAGCACATCCACATCCTGTGTTCCTCGGACGAGCAAGTCTTGGCAGTTCAAGGCGGCAGCCCCGCACACCGACAGGGAAACCGGCTCGGCATCCTCCTGCGCCAACCGCCGGCCCAGCGCCTCCAATGCGGCCAGAATCTGTTCCTTGCCGCCAAACATCAGGCGCGCTCCAGCGGTTTGAACGTGCCGCCTTCCGGCGCATAGTAATCTTCCTGTTTGAGCCGAACAACCCGCGTCGAACCTCTTGGATAACGCGCCGGGTCGGGAAAATTGGCGAACGAGATCACCCAGAAACACCGGGCCTCTTCATCCCAGCGGCCAATGTCGCTGTTGCGCCCGATCCCGCGATACCACCGGCCATCCTTCAACTCGCCGATGGGAATGACGGCCTCTTCGGGCTTCCGGCCCCAACGCAGGAGCGCATTGCGCCGCGCCGCCAACCGCTTCGCCTCGGAACTGACACTGCCGCCGCGGCGGCCAATGCGCGCATGATGTTTCGCGATGATCGCTTTCACAGCGGCACTTTATGCCAAGCGGCTTGGCATGGCGACGGCTTTCTTCC
>DYDC01000341.1 GCA_020718125.1 Methylacidiphilum sp.
GTCGGTTTGCGCAGTCTCATCGTGAAGTGCATTGACGAGGTGAGCGCCCACGCCGTGCTCGCGTTTTTTGTTCAACCCGGCTCACGCGCCTACCGCCTCACCTACGCGGCCAAAGAGAGCAGGCTAGACGAAGACCTCCAAGTTCACACCGAGCAAACCGCCCCGCGCCGCTACACTTACGTTCTTGGCCCAGACGAATCGTGTCGCACCGCCGCCGAGCGCTTCGCGGGTCTGCCCGCCGCCGCCGGACTTACCGACCTCACTGAAGCGTTCTCCGTCGAAAAGCTGAACAAGGAATTCTTCACCGACTTCTCTGCTGCATTCGAGCGCGTGCAAGCGGAAATCAAAAAGCGCAACGGATGGACGGAGAAGATTGCCAAAGAGGAAGCGCAGACGCTCTTGAACCGCCTGCTCTTTCTCTACTTCGTTCAGCGCAAAGGCTGGCTCAATCGCCAGCGCGACTACCTGTTCCGCAACTTCCGCCAGTTCAAGGAGGATGCCCCCGGCAAAACAACATTTCTGGAAAACCTCCTTCGCCCGCTGTTTGTCAAACTCAGCACCGAAGGCTCGCAGGCGGACATCCCCGGCCACGACTTGCCGTTCCTCAACGGCGGCCTTTTCAGCGATGAATACGGCGATGAGCAACACGACGAAATCGCCCGCCGTCACCACGAACTCAAAGTCAGCAACGAAGTCTTCGGCCACGTCTTCGAGAAGCTTCTGGAACGCTACAACTTCACCATTCAGGAAGACTCGCCGACCAACTACGAAGTCGCGATTGACCCGGAGATGCTGGGGCAGATTTTTGAAGAGTTGATCCTCACGAGCGAGGCAAGCGAGACGGCGGGCAAGTCCAAGCGTCACGACACCGGCAGCATTTACACGCGCCGCCCCATCGTTCACTACCTCTGCCGCGACTCGCTGGCCGCGTGGCTGGAGAGCCAGCCGTCGCTCGCCGGCAAGGACAACGCCGCCGGGCGCATCAAAACCCTGTCGGAACTCGACGCGACCGAAGGGATTGACGACGACACTCGCGCCAAGCTGAATGACTGCCTCACCGCCGACGAAGCCGCCGCGCTGCATGATCTTCTTTTCGAGTTGCGGGCCTGCGACCCCGGCGTCGGCTCCGGTGCGTTTCCGATGGGCTTGCTTCACGAACTGGTGAACCTCGCGCGGCTCTGCGCGACCCGCGCCGCCGGCAAAGACCCGGTGCTCGGCGACCGCTCGTGGCTCTACAACACCAAGAAGCGCATCATTGAGCGGGTCATCTACGGCGTGGACATCCAGCCGCAGGCCGTGGACATCTGCAAACTGCGCCTCTGGCTCAGTCTCATGGTGGACTACGAACTCAGCGCCGACCCGGACAACTGCGAGGCCAAGTCCTTCCGCAAGGCGCTCAAGGAAATCGAGCCGCTCCCGAACCTCGACTTCAAGATTCGCCGCGCCAATTCGCTTGTGGACTACATCCACGGCGAACCCGTCGAGTTAAAGCGCCTCTCCGGCGAAACCGGCGCGGTGCTGCCCCTCTCCAAGCTCGGCAGCGCCAAGCGCGAGTTTTTCAACGCCAGCACCGCCGCCGCCAAGCGCAAGCTTCGCCTCGACATTTACGACGCCCTCACCGAACTGGCCCGCATCGAATTCGCCCGCGCCCGCATGGACGCCGCCGGGCTGGGCATGGCACTGGACGATGAAGCCGCCGAGCGCGTGGTCGAACTCGACAAGGGCTTGAAGGAAATCGCCTTTATCGCCGCGCAGTTGCGCGACGCCCGGAAGATGCGCGCCCAAGAACAGGAAGACGCCCTCGAACGCATCCGCGCCCGCTTCGACGACCCGGCGAAGCCCACGTTCATCTGGCAACTCGACTTCGCCGAGGTGTTCCACCGGACGGATCACAACACAAGCGGCTCACTGCTTCGAGCTGAGTCAGCCGTGGATTCCAGCGCGTCGGATGCTCGCAATGGGTTCGACCTCCTCATTGGCAACCCGCCCTACATCCGCATTCAAACGCTCAGAAAGGCCGCGCCGCATTTGGCGGACCACTACAAGCGCCGCTACCGAGCCGCCAGCAAGGGCAGCTACGACCTCTACGTTGTGTTCGTCGAGCGCAGCATGGAATTGATGAATGCGCGCGGGCAACTGGCCTTTATCCTGCCGCACAAGTTTTTCAACGCCAAATACGGCCAGCCTTTGCGCGCTCTTATCAGCCGGGAAGAAAAAGACAAGAAAGCCTATGCAAAATCCCGGCTGACTCACCTCCGCCAAGTCGTTCACTTCGGCGACCAGCAGATTTTCCCCGGCGCGACCAACTACGTCTGTTTGCTTTTCCTCGCCAAAGCCGGCGTGAATGCCTGCCGCTGGGTGCGCGCCGACAATCTCCCCGCGTGGCTCGCGAACTTCGCCGTCCCGGAACGCTCGCTGCCCGCCAAGCAAATCACCCCCGCCGAATGGAACTTCGCCGTCGGCTCCAGCGCCGGCCTTTTCGAGAAACTCCAGCGGATGCCGGTGAAGCTGGGCAACGCGGTGGACATCTTCGTCGGATTGCAGACGAGCGCCGACGACGTGTTCATCATGAACTTCGTTTCGGAAACAGCGCGCACGATCACGTTGGAATCGAAGTCGCTGAAGCGGCACTGGACTTTCGAGAAGGAACTTCTTCATCCTGTCGTGAGCGGCACGGACGTTTCTGCTTACGGTTCTCTCTCTCGTCGGCAGTTCATCTTGTTCCCCTATCAAGTGGAAAAAGAGCAAGCTGAACTGATCTCGCTGAAGACGATCAGCGAGTCTTGGCCGCGCGCCGCCGAATATCTGAAAGAGAACAAGCGGAGATTGGAAAACAGAGAAGGTGGCAAGTTCAAAGGCACTGACTGGCACCGCTTCGGGCGAAACCAGAACTTAGGTATTCAACAACGGAAGAAACTATGTGTGCCAAGGCTAGTCGAAGACCTCCACGCCGCTCCTGACTTCACCGGCTCGCACTTTCTGGACAACGTAGATGTAGGCGGGTTGACGTTTCGGGAGAGTCAATCCCCGCACAGCTTGGGCTATCTACTGGCGCTGCTTAATTCGCGCCTACTCCGCTGGTTTTTCCCCCACGTCAGCGCCCCATTTCGGGGCGGCTGGCGCTCCGCGAACAAGCAGTTCCTCTCACTCGTTCCGTTCCGCCCGATAGACTTCGAGCAGGCGTCGGAGCGAGCGGAGCACGACGCGCTGGTGGGGTTGGCGGAGCGCATCCTGTCGGCCAAGCGGACGAACCCGTCGGCGGACACCGCCGCGCTGGAGCGTGAGATAGACGAGCGGGTCTATCGCCTCTACGGCCTGACGGCGG
>DYDC01000342.1 GCA_020718125.1 Methylacidiphilum sp.
GGCGGCGGCACGTTCGGCTCAGGTGCTTTGTTGCGTATCATCCCGCCAACCTTGCGTAACGTCCGCACGTCCACCTCGCGCAACCGGCCCGCCTGGAGTGTCTCGGTGAGTTCGATGTCGGCGGCATGGAGCGCGGCCAGCGGCGCCAGCAGCAGAACAGCAGAGACGAATCTGGGTTTCATGGATTGGCTTCCCCGTTCTCGCCGACCAGACTATCGCCTTCGTTGGCGAGCTGTCCATGTCCATTCCGCTGTGAATAGTGTCGGTTTCGCCGGCGCGCTGCGCGTTTGGGTTGGCGTTGCGCTGCTGCTTCCGGTAGAACCTCCGCGCATGTTCAAGGCGCTGATTGATTGGTATATGGCCACGCTCGACACGGGCGGGTATTTCCTCGTCGGGTTGTTGATGGCCGTCGAAAGCTCCATCGCACCGCTGCCGAGCGAGGTCGTCATCCCGCCAGCGGCGCACCTGGCCTATACCACCGGCCGCTTCAGCATGTGGGGCCTGGTGGTCGCCGGCGCCATCGGCTCGTGGGTCGGCGCCACCGCGATGTATTGGGCCTCCCGCTGGCTGGGCCGGCCGCTGGTGTTGCGCTACGGCAAATATATCTTCATCCCGGAAGCGAAAGTCCATGGCGCTGAGCGCTGGGCCGCCCACTACGGCTCAATGGGCATCTTCATCTCGCGCCTCCTGCCAGTCGTCCGCCATCTCATCGGCATCCCCGCCGGCATCGTCGAGATGAACTACACCAAGTTCTCCATCTACACGCTGCTCGGCTCGGCCGTCTGGAGCGCCGTGTTGTGCTACATCGGCGTCAAGGCCGGCCAGGACCAGCAACTGATGGCCGGCGAATATCACCGTATCGCGCTCTGGCTGGCTGGCGCGGCCGTCATCCTCGGCGGCATCTACTACTGTTTCGTCCACCGCCACATGAAGGCGGCGGCCAGCGTCAGCCCGCCGCAGCCATGAACCGGCGTCGTTTTCCCGGTGTTTGCGCCACCGGCCTTGCCGCCGGCCGCTCGATTGGGCGGGCGAATCCGTGACGCCAGCGCACGAGAAGGCTTTGGCCGGCTTCGGCCTCTCGATTCCACAGCCGGCAACGGTCTTCAATCTCCTCGCCAAGTTCGACCCGAAGCGGCTCACGACGACAGATCGCTTCATGAAGGCGGTCAACGAGAAGCTCCTCTTCGGCATCCCGACCGTGGCGTTCCACAAGGCGCCGTTGTCAGAAGACGCGGTGTTGATTCGCGAGGCTGCCCCGCACATGCGGCGGATGGTTCGTGCGATGCTGGAACACGGTCGCCGCTACGACGGCGGCGAGAACTTCAACCGCGCCGTCATCCTTGGCCTTCAGTTGCTAGCCGCTGAAGCGAACCGTTCCTCCTGACAGATCAAGGCAGTGTTTCGGCGAGCACCTTGTCCGCCTGCTTCTTGCGAAACACCTTGAGTTTCTCGCGCAGTTCCGGCCGCGAGTTGGCGAGGATGGCGATGGCCAGCAGCGCCGCATTGGTGGCGCCGGCCTTGCCGATGCCCAGCGTGCCCACGGGAATGCCGCCCGGCATCTGCACGGTGGACAGCAGCGAATCCAGCCCCTTGAGCGACGCGCTCTCCATTGGCACGCCGAGCACCGGCAGCGTCGTGTGCGCCGCGACCACGCCCGCCAGATGCGCCGCGCCACCCGCTGCCGCGATGACGACTTCGAGTCCGCGCTGCTCCGCCGTGGACACAAATTCGGCGACCGCCTGCGGCGTGCGATGGGCCGACATCACCCGGCAGTCGCCGGCCACGCCGAACTCGTCGAGCGTCGCCTTGCAGTGCTGCATGACGTCCCAGTCCGACTTGCTGCCCATGATCACTGCGACAAGGGGTTTCGATTCAGTTTTCATGTTCGTGTTGCTGTTGCTGAGTAACGCGTAACGAGTTGATGCCGAATCCTTACGCATTACGCACTACGTTTGCTCCTCCCCGCCATCCGGTTCGCGATCAGCGCCGCCGTCGCGCCCGCGCCGAAACCGTTGTCAATGTTCACCACCGTCAGGCCCGGTGCGCAGCTTTGCAGCATCGTCATCAACGCCGCCTCGCCCCGGCCGCCGTAGCCGTAACCGGTCGAGACGGGCACGCCGATCACCGGCACGCGCAGCAGCCCGCGCACGACCGCCGGCAGCGCACCTTCCATTCCCGCGCAAACCACCGCGCAGGCGATGTCCGCGTCGTGCATCTGGTGGAGCGGCTCGATCAGCCGGTGGATGCCCGCGATGCCGACGTCGTAGAACTTCAGCACCTCGCAACCCATCAACTCAGCGGTGACGCGCGCCTCCTCGGCCACGCGCACGTCGGCCGTGCCGGCCGCGAGCAGCGCGATCTTCCCACCCGTGCGCTTCGCCGCGAAGCCGCGCCGTCGCGCGACCATCGTCCGGGCCAGCGGGTTGTAATCGAGCGCGAACCGCCGGCCCAGCTTGCGGCCCACAACGGCAGCACACTCGTCGCTGACGTGCGTGGCCAGCGCCTGGCCGGACGCATTAGCGAGCCGCTCCATGATCACCACGACCTGCGCCGTGGTCTTGCTGTCGGCAAACACCGCTTCGGGAATACCGGTGCGCTCGTGGCGCTTCACGTCGAGCTTCGCGAAGTGCCCGACCGTCTCGACCGCGTGCAGCCGCGCCGCGTTCTTCCGCGATTTCGTTTTTCGAGCCATAAGAAAGCCGGAGATTCTTGCCAGCAAAGCGCCCCCGTCTCAAGTGCCAAGAAGACGTTTCTCCATTGCGGGGCGCAACTTGACACCCGCGCCAAAATGAGGGCGTGAGCCGTTGGAACCTTGAACGCAGCAAACCCTTCAACCGAAAGGAGCGACATGAACGCCAATCCCAGCCCAGCGCCGTCCCTGCGGGAGTTGGAAGTGGAAGCCGAAGGCCGCGAGTGGATGCGGCGACGACTTGAGGAAAAACTGCAAGTCCAAGCCGACCGCCACGGCGGAGTTTTTCCCCCAGAACGGATGCCGTGCGCAAACGCATCGGCGCCGGGAGCCGATGCGGTTGCGCACGGCCTTCGGGGCGGTCGCGCCGCGCGTGTGGCGCGGAAGAAATCCCGCTGACGGTCGCTGGGGAATTCCCATCCGGCAGCAGTGGGGCTTGACGGCGCGCCAACAACTCAGCCCGGCGATGGAGGACAAGCTGGCTTACTTCGCCACGGTGACCGCGCCTATGAGGCGGCGGCGAAGTTGGTCGCCGGTGATCGGCTGATCGGGGTCAGGTCTCAACATCAGACATTTAGCTTGCGTTGAAGCGGCT
>DYDC01000021.1 GCA_020718125.1 Methylacidiphilum sp.
AAAAGGGGACATTTCTAACGAGTCCAAAAGGGGACATTTCTAACGAGTTCCGACATCGCCCGCGATTCGCTAGACTTCGCGCCCGCGATTCGCTAGACTCCGCGCCCGCAATCAAACCACCATCCATGAAAAGCACACGACGCCAATTTCTGCGCGCAGCCGTTTCCGCAGCCGCCACCTTCACCGTTATCCCCCGCCACGTGCTTGGCGGCCCGCGTCACGTGCCGCCGAGCGAGAAGATCAACATTGCGCTCGTCGGCGCGGGCGGCCAGGGCCGCGCGAACCTCCGCGCGCTGTTCAACGAGCCTGACGCGCGGGTCATCGCCATCGCCGATCCCGTCGAGTCGGTCAGCCTCGAGGAGTTCTATTACAAAGGCATGGGCGGGCGCGGGCCGGTAAAGGCCGAGATCGAGAGGCGTCACGGCGAAAAGACGCCGGGGTTCCGTTGTGCCGAATACGAGGACTTCCGCGTGATGCTGGAGAAGGAGAAGGCGATTGACGCGGTGCTGTGCGCGACGCCGGACCATCTGCACGCCTGCGTCTCGACCGTGGCGATGCGCGCGGGCAAGCACGTCTATTGCGAGAAGCCGCTGACGCACAACATCTGGGAAGCGCGGCTCGTGTCGCGCGTGACGAAAGAGACGGGTGTGGCCACGCAGATGGGCAACATGGGCCATTCCCGCGTCGGCATCCGCCTGACGTGCGAGTGGCTCTGGGACGGCGTCATCGGCAACGTTCGTGAGGTCCACGCCTGGGTCGGCGCGAACCGCTGGAACAAACAGCTCATGGGCCGGCCCACAGACACGCCGCCGATCCCGCCCGGCATCAACTGGGACCTCTGGCTCGGCCCGCGCGAGCCGCGCCCGTATCATCCGGCCTACGTGCCGGTGAAGTGGCGCGATTTCTGGGCGTTCGGCTGCGGCTGCATGGGCGACTTCGGCTGCCACGACATGGACGCGGCGTGCTGGGCGCTCGATTTGAAGGCACCCATCAGCGTCGAAGCGCGGGCCGCAGGTTACATGGACGCCGAAATCCAGCCGCACGGCTCGCTGATGTATTACGAGTTCGGCCCGCGCGGCAAGCAGCCGCCGGTGCGGATGACCTGGTATGATGGCGGCCTCGCGCCGGCACGGCCGGCGGGATTCCCAGACGACGAGAAGCTGCCAAGCCGCGGCGTGTTGTTCGTCGGCGACAAGGGCACGATGATCTGCGAAGGCGCGGGCGGCCAGCCGCGGCTGTTGCCGTATGAGCGGATGCGCGAATACAAGAAGCCCGCCGAGACGCTGCCGCGCTCGAAGGGCCATCACCGCGACTGGCTCGACGCCATCAAGGGCGGGCCGGAGGCCAGCTCGAATTTCGAGTATGGCGCGCGTCTGACGGAGCTGACATTATTGGGCCTCGTGGCGCTGCGGACCGGCAAGAAGCTCGCGTGGGACGCGGAGGCCATGAAAGCGACCAACGCGCCCGAAGCCGACGCGATCATCAATGGGACTTACCGCGAGGGCTGGAAGCCGGCTTGACCGGCAGTCCGACCACGTGAATCGGTTTTCAACATGACAGGCAGCCACGGTTGTCGGCCTGAAGGGCCGCCAGTAAATCAGCCCTGGGCAAGCAAGTCCGCGAGCACCGCCCCGGGTAATGGTCCGCCAAATGCGAGCCGCCCTGGAAGGGCGGCGGTAGAATCGGCGGCGCAGCGGAATGACCGGCGCCCCTACAGGGCGCCCTTGATGGGCGCGGCGGTTTCCCAGGGCGTTGCCCTGGGCTGATATGATCGCAGCCTTTCAGGCTGCGATGTTCGGAACCGACAACGAATTTGCGAATAACTGAAATCAAACGATCCATCGAAAGGAACCACACCATGCCACGCAAACTCAGCTCCATCTCGCCCGACTGGTGGGACTATACCACGCTCGACGCCGACATCATCGAAGCCGCCGCCCGCCTGACGCCGCGCGACATCGAAAAGCTCTCGCGGCCCGGCTTCAAGGTCGTGATGTATGACACGATCACGGAGTTTTACCTCGCCGAGGCGCTCGAATACATCAACGCCTGGAAACGGAGCGCCGACGACAACCCCGTCGGCATCTGCGGCCCCATCGGCCCGACCGAGCAGCTCCCTCTCGTCGCGCGCCTCGTCAACGATCTGGGCCTCAACGTGCGCTCCGGGCATTTCTGGGGCATGGACGAGTGGTTCCTCGACGGCAAGGAGGCGCCGGTGACGCATCCGCTCTCGTTCGAGAAGGCCGACCGCGAGATGTGCTTCGACCGCATCGAGAAACAACTCCGCATGCCCGACGCGAACCTGCATTTCCCGAAGGCCGACACCGCGCCCTATCGCAAGAGCTGGGACGCCGGCGTCCGCTGCGCCGTCATGCAGGGCGGCCAGGGCGACGTGAAACACTGGGCGTTCAACGACCCGCCGCAGCGCACCGGCAAATACAAGGACGCGCCGCCGTCAGTGGCCGAGTTCCGCAAGCTGCCCACGCGCGTGGTGAAGCTGCACCCGCTCACCGTCGCGCAAAACGCCCGCACCAGCGGCGGCGGCAACATCTCGCTCGTGCCGACGATGGCCATCAGCGTCGGCCCGCTGGAGACGTGGAAGGCCGAGAAGGTCTCCATCTGGCAGGCGGGCAACCATGACAACCCGTTCGGCCAGCGCCTGACCGCCTACATGATCTCCAAGCGCATCGCCGACAGTGCCGTGCCGATGTCGGTGCTCGCCGAGCATCCGAACGTCCAGTTCAACTACTTCCGCGGCGGCCTCGGCTCCTGCGCCGTCGAGATGCACTGAGCAACGCCATGCCGGCGAAACTGACGCGCCGACGTTTCGTGAAGGCCGTGGCTGTGGACCTCAGCACCGCGCCCGCAGCACGGTGACGCGCTGCTGCCCCGAGCCGATGGCGGTTCCTCACGGAAAACGAAGCCGTCCTCGTGGATGCCATCGCAGAGCAGATCGTTCCCGCGGATCAGGATCCCGGCGCGCGCGAGGCGGGCGTCGTCAACCACACAGACAAGCAGCTCGCCAGCCGTTGTCGCCGGCATCAGCAGGCGTATCGCGACGGTCTGCGCGGCGTGGATGACACGAGCCGTGCGATGTTCAAGCGTGAGTTTGTCGCGCTGGCTTCCTAGCAACAGATCGCCGCGCTCAAGAAACTGGAAGGCGGCGGGAATCCGTTCTTCCGGCTCATTATCCGATGCCGCCGTTCCCATGGAATCGCGAGGCGGACATCCTTCTGTCCGCGGCAAACAAACTCGGCCTGCATCCGTTCCCGGTGCCGATGCCGCGCAACTCGGCGCCCTACGGCGGCCGGGCGGCGTGCATCGCGTGCCGTTACTGTGTCGGGTTCGCGTGCGAGGTCAACGCGAAGCGCCACGACGCGGCGTTGCCAGCCAAGTTCGAGCAGTTCCAGAAGCAACCCGGCAAAGACATCGAGCCGGGCTGGGACCGCGTGCGGGAAGAGATTCCGCTCGGTGAACCCGCGATGCAGGCGCTCGCCGCCAAGTGCGCCGACTGCCGCGCGGAGCAGGCGAAAGGCTGGGCTTCGAGCGGCCACGCAATGACCTGCGCGCAATCATTCCTCAGCCGGGAGCATAACCGGATGGCGCCGCCGATGGACGATTGCCTCCGCTGCCACGCGATGTTCTTCGAAGGCACGGCGCGCGACCTCGTCACGCCGCTCGACACGCGAGGACCCTGGCAGATGGTCCACGAGGAACTCGCCGACCATCGTTCCATCCCATGTCTCGTCTGCCATCAGGTTCATGCCGAGCGCCGGCTGTCGCCGCCATCTGTAGCGGCGGTCTCTGACCGCCGGGCGGATCAGCACGGCATCCGGCGGTCAGAGACCGCCGCTACAGCACTGGCAGGTGACAAGACCACCAGCAAAGCCGGCTTCTACGACCGTCGGGAGCGGCGATTTTTCCCGGCCCACGAGTTGCCGCATCCGAAGGTTTTCGACGGCGGCAAACTGCTGCCGGTCTCCGACGATGCGCGCATCCGCATCTGCGTGCAATGCCACGCCCCCAGCACGCCACATCAGGCCGGCACCAGCGACGACCGGACGCTGGCGCGGCGTCCACGAAGGGATGAACTGCCTCTACTGCCACGCCACGCTTCGCTCGACACGCGCAAGTCCCGCGCACAATGCCACCACGCCGCGTCGAGTTGCGGCCTCGACGTGACGCGCATGGACACCACCGCACGCGCCAAAGGCAGCCGCCACGACATTCACACCGTCGCGTGCGAGGATTGCCATCCCCAAGGCGCGCCGAAAGCCAAACGCTGAACGGCGACTTTCATCTCGCGTTTGGTAATGGCCACGGTAGATTTGCGGACCGTGCAGGAACTCGCGGGACACCAAGAAGTCAGGATGACGATGTGCTACGCACCTCTCGCGCCGGGGTTAGTCCCCTCAAGTTCCCCCACACTGCCGGAGACAGTTGCCGCAAGTGCCGTGCGGGCCTTTAGCTCAGCGGTTAGAGCAGGGGACTCATAATCCCTTGGTCGCAGGTTCGAATCCTGCAAGGCCCACCAACCCAAACGGAGATTTGGGATCGCGCATCACGAACGAAGACAGGCGCCTATTCGTATTTGTCCACGACGCGGAACGTGCCGAGCGTGCGCAAGTTCGTCGAGCGGGTCTTCAACAACGCCATCGCCTTTGCGAATGCAGGCTGCTTCGGGCTGCCCTCGCACTCCACAAGGAAGAGGTATTCGTCCGGGTTGTTCGGCAACGCGCGCGACACGATGCGCGTCATGTTGACGCCAAACTTCGCCAGCGTTTCCAGCGCGCTGACGAGCGAGCCGGGCCGGTGCAACAGCCCGAACGCGAGCAATGTCCGCAAGCCCGACCGCACCGCCGCCGGCTTGGTGCCGAGGAGATAGAACCGTGTGATGTTCTGCGCCCGCGAGCCGAGCCGCGGCACGATCACGTCGAGCTTGTGCAACGCGGCGGCGCCGCGATTGCCAATTGCCCATGCGTCGCCCTCCTGCGCGGCGCGTTCCACCGCCTCGGAAGTGCTCTCCGCCTCCAGCAACGCCGCGTCCGGGTAACGCGCCCGCACCCAATCGCCGCAATGCTTCAGCGGCACGAAATGCGAGTAGATGCGCCTGGGTTTTACGTTCTTGTGGCCGAGCAGCGACAGCATGACGTGCAACGACAGTTCCTCGCAGACCACCAGACCCGCCGCGCCAAAGTCCTCGCGGATGAGCTGGTCCACCGTGTCGTAGATCGGCCCGCCGAGCGTGTTCTCGATCGGCACGACGCCGTGGCCCGCCGCGCCGGTGGCGACGGCCTCGAAGACCTCCGAGATCGTCCGGCGCGGCGTCAGCTCCGCGCCTTTGGGGAACCGCCGCGCGGCCACCTCGTGGCTGAAGCTGCCGGGCTTGCCAAAATAGGCAACAGTGATCGTGGGTTGCTTCATGGCCGCATCGTCCGCCTCACACGTCGCAGATCTGGATGGCCTGCTGCAGCGAGGCCAGCGGGTCGCGCTTCGGTTTGAACTCCTGGCCGACGAAACCTTTGAAACCGGTCGCGAGAATGGCACGCATGATGGCCGGGTAGTTCAGTTCCTGCGTCTCGTCAATCTCGTTGCGGCCCGGGTTGCCGCCAGTGTGGTAGTGGGCGATGTATGGGTGGCTCTCCTCGATGGTGGCGATGACGTCGCCCTCCATGATCTGCATGTGATAGATGTCGTAGAGCAGCTTGAACCGCTCCGAACCGACGCGCTTGCACAGCTCCGCGCCCCACGCCGTGTGGTCGGCCATGTAGTCCTTGTGGTTGCGCTTGCTGTTGAGGAGCTCCAACACGACGGTCACCTTGTTCTTCTCCGCGCAACCCACGATGCGTTTGAGGCCCTTCACGCAGTTCTCCAAGCCCTGCTCGTCGGCCATGCCGCCGCGGTTGCCGGAGAACGTGATGATGTTGGGGAAACCACACTGCGCCACATCGGGGATCGCCTTCTCGAAGCCCGCGACAAGCTTGTCGTGGTGCTCGACGCGGTTCCAGCCGAAGGGGATGCTGTCGGGGCCGTTGCACATCGCGCATGTCAGCCCGGCCTTTTTCACCGTCGGCCACTCGTTCGGTCCGAGCAGCTCGACCGACTCGATGCCCATCTTCGCGCACTCTTTGCAGAAATCCTCGAATGTCATCTTCGCGGGCTTGTTCTTGCCCGGCTTGAACAGGCTGTCGTAGCACCACGCCGACACGGAGTGGCGGATGTTACCCTTCAGCTTCGCGGCGCCTTCCGCCGCGCCCGCGACGCCCGTCGCGAGCCGCGCCGTGCCCGCCGCCACCGCGACGCCGGTCATCCGCCGCAGCGCCATCCGTCGAGAAATCCTGTTGGTCATTCGTTTGTCTCCTTTTGTTTGCGAACCATCAGGGGGAAACTAGCAGAAAGCGCACGGGGGACGAATTCTTTTTCGCAGCGGAGGGGCGTCGGCGGGCGCTGGCGCGCCTGGAGGGACTCGAACCCCCGACCAAAGGTTTAGAAAACCTCTGCTCTATCCAACTGAGCTACAGGCGCGCACGTTGTTCTCGAGTGCTTTCCAAGTCTATTAAGGCTGCCGACTTGGACCTGCAACCCAAATCTGCATCCCATTAACATGAATCACCGTGAATGCGCCGAAAACACCAGAAAGTGGGAATCAGGTCTTGGCGCAAGTCGGCGAGTGTCTTTGCCGCTTTCGCACGCCGAACATCTATGCTGGACAATTCGGCCGCGCTGTCACGGGGAGACGCTCACTGACTGTCGCCCTGCCTACAGACCCGTGACCTGCCAGCCTTTGCGGTAGGCGCGGCGCAGGAGGCACTGCGCTGCTGGATCGTTGGCGATTGTCATGGTGGATGCGTCCCACTTCAGCGGCTTGCCGGGGACGCGGATCGCCACCGTGCCGAGCAGGATCGCCTCGGCCATCGGGCCGGTCTGGTCGAAATGCGACTCGGTCATCTCGCCGCCGAGGCTGGCGTCCACGAAGTGATGATAATGGTTCCGCGTCGGCAGCTTCGGCCGCGGGAGGTCCTTGAACTTCTCGCGCGGAAACAGCAGCGGCCCCGAGCCGTGTTGCAACAGCAGCGCGCCCTCGGTGCCGATGAGCATCGCCGATTCCTCGGGATACTTGTCCATGCCTGCGATCGCCTGCACGTCGGCCGGCGGGAACATCTCACCGTCGAACCACTCCAGCACCAGTTCCTTGCCCTCGATCATCTTGTTGGCGGGAAAGGTCCACGTGATGTGCTGGCACTGCGGCCAGGTGTCGGCGCGGCGATCGGGCGACTGCTCCCACGACTTCTGCACCTCGGCGACGACGGTCTTCGGCGCGGTGAGGCCGAGGCCTTTCCACACGGCATCGAAGACGTGGCAGCCGATGTCGCCCGACCAGCCGGTGCCGAAGTCCAGCCACGTGCGCCACTTCATCGGATGATAGATGTCCGGCGCAAACGGACGCAGCGGGGCCGTGCCGATCCAGGAATCCCACGCGAGGTTGGCGGGTGGCGGCTCGCCCTGCGCGGGGCGCGGGCCTTTGAGACGGTAAGCTTCGACCGCGCCCGTGCGGTTGGAGCAGAGGATGGCGCGCTTGACCCTGCCGATGACACCCTGGCGGAGGAACCGCACCGCCATGCGGTCGCCGATGCCGGAGGCGGCCTGCGTGCCGAGTTGCGTGACCACACGCGCAGCCTTGGCGGACTTCGCGACGGCGCGGCATTCGGCCACGTCGTGGCAGAGCGGCTTCTGGCAATAGACGTGTTTCTTCGCGCGCAACGCCGTCATCGTGATCGCCGCGTGCATGTGGTCGGGCACGGCCACGTTGACGGAATCAATCTTGTTGCCTTCCTTCGCGAACAGCTCGCGCCAGTCACTATAGCGCCGCGCGCTGGGGACGAGCTTGCCGGCCGCTTCGAGCCGTCCGCTGTCCACGTCGCAGATGGCGGCGATCTGCGCCTTCGGATGCGCGAGGAACTGTTTCATGTCCACGCCGCCCATGCCGCCGACGCCGATGCAGGCGTGGTTGAGCTTGTCGTTGGCGGCGAACGCATCGCGCCCGATGGCGAACGTGGCGAAGCTGGCCGTGGTGGTCTGGAGGAACTGGCGCCGCGAGAGGTTGCTTGTCATGGGATCTCCTGAAACGTAAGAGCGTCTCGCACCTCACGTTTTACGTTTTGCGTTTTGCGTTTCACTTGCCGCCCATCAGGTGGCTGACGATGAATCGTTCCAACCCCTCGTAGTCGCGGGCGGCGATGAAGGCCGCCTCCTTCTTGCGGTCGAGCGAGCGGACCTTCTCCACCAGCGCGAGGAAGAACGCGCGGCTGTTGGCCAGGTGCTTGACGCCGTCGGTCTGCCGGGTGGCGCGCATCGCCTTCACGTCGAGGCCTACGAACTCGCCGTTGCGGCCGTAGCCAGCCTCCTCCAACACGCGGATCTGGTTGAACGCCCGGCGCAGGTCCACCGCGCCGAAGGATTTGTCCTCGTCGAACTTCAGCCCGTTCTGGTCGTTCAAATGCACGCTCAAGAGCTTGCCGTGGGCCAGCGCGTAGGCCATCTCGTCCGAGGGGTCGAGGCCCGCGAGGATGGCGTGGGCGCTCTCGATGAGGCCGCCGACGCGCGTCGGGTCGTCGGTGCGATAGGCCAGGCCGATGGCGTGGCCGATGGTCGGGATGTAAGTGTGGTCCATCGGCTCGTTCGGCTTCGGCTCGATGGCGATGCGGATGCCGCGGTCGTAGGCGAGCATCTTGTTGATGGCGTCGAGCAGGTGCTCGACGGCGACCCGGGCGTTTTTGGCCTCGCGGATGTAGGTGCCCTCACGCGCGAGCCAGAGCACCATCATGTCGGTGCCGAGCGCGTTCATGATGTCAATCGTCCGGAAGCTGCGGTCGAGCGCGTATTGGCGGTCGGCGGCGGAGTTGGAGGTGTAGCCGCCGTCAATGGTGTGCGGGTTGAACCAGAGCCGCGGCGCGACGAACTCGGCGACGAGGCCGTGGTCGTCGAGCTGCCGCTTGACGGCGCGAGCCTTCGACACGATCTGCGCGGGCGTCATGGCGTCCATGCCGGGCACCGCGTCGTCGTCGTGGAACTGCACGCCGTCGAAGCCGAGTTTCTTGTAGAGCGGGAGTTTCTTCCCGAAGGCGATGGGCTTGCGGGTTTCGGGGCCGAACGGGTCGGCGCCTTCGCTGATGTTCCAGGGACCGAACGAGAAGCGATACTTGACGGGCTGCGAGGTCGGTGTGCTCATGTGAGAAATCCTTTCTTGAGTTGGAGCACATTCTACCGGATGCCGTTTTCGTTGGCTACGCCTCAATGCTCATTCGCTGGCACTATTCTCTCACCGCCGGCATTGCCTTTTTCAGCGGTTGGCGCCCATCATGCCGGCCATGCAGCCGCCACGCGAAGACATCCGCCTCGGCGCTGGCCAGACGTTCCGCCTGCTGCGCTGGAGCCGCAACGTCCGGCGCGTGGAGGCCGTTCTCGCGCCCGGCAAAGCCGTCCCGCTGCAAGGCTACGGCGACCACTGGCATTACCACCGCGAGACGGAACTGACGCTCTTCCAGCGCGGCGCAGGCACGCGCTTCGTGGCCGACCGCATCGAGTTGTTCGAGGCCGGCGACCTTGTGCTCATCGGCGCGAACGTCCCGCATTACTGGCATCTGCGCGGTGACTCGGCGGGGCTTGCGCTTCAGTGGGACTTCCCGCTGGAGCACGGCATCTGGAGCTTCAACGAAGCCGCCCCGCTGCGCGCGCTCGCCGACTCCGCCCGGCGCGGCCTGCACATTCGCGGCGCGACGTCGGACACCGTGCGGAGGTTGATGGAGCAACTCACCGCGCTCACCGGCCTGCCACGGCTCGCGGTTTTTCTAAGACTCCTCTCCGTGCTGGCCGACGCGCCCGTGCGGGATGTCCGCCCGCTGGCCGCGCGACCGTTCTCGCTCTCCGGCACCGACGAGCAACAGGAAGCCGTGCGGCGGGCCGTCAGCTATGTCATCGCCCACTACCGAGAACCGGTGCGGCTGCCGGAACTGCTGCGCCTCGCGGGCATGAGCCGCGCGACGTTCGCGCGCCAGTTCCACCGCCACGCGGGCAAGTCCTTCTCGACCTTCCTCAACCAGGTCCGCCTTCAGGCTGTCTGCCGCGCGCTGCGCGACACGGCCGAGCCGATCAGCGGCATCGCGCTGGGAAACGGTTTCAACCAGTTGTCCTTCTTCAACAGGCTCTTCCGCCGCGAATTTGGCGTCAGCCCATCCGACCACCGGGCGGGGAAAGTCCGTAGCCGCGTCACGGAGTGACGCGGCTGCTTTGCGCAAGGGGATCGTCGGGAAGCTTGGCCGCGAAGGGATCGCCGTCGGCTTTCATCACGTCGAGCAGGCGGCGGTGCGTCTGGCGAGCGAGGCCGGCGTGCCGCGGCATGTCGGCGAGGTTCTTGTTTTCCTCCGGGTCGGCTTGGAGATCGTAGAGCGCCACCACTCTCGGTTTCGGGCCGAAGCCATATTTGCAGCGGTCGGCGCGCCGGCAGAAGGCGTGGTCGCGCCACATCGCATCGCGGCCTTCGATCAACGGACGCAGCGAGCACCCGTGCAGCTTTTCCGGCACGGGCTGGCCGGCGCAGTCGAGGATCGTGGGCATCACGTCCATCTGGCTCACCGGCTGGCGCACGACCGTGCCGGGTTTGATGACGCCCGGCAGCCGCATCAGGAGCGGAATCCGCACGAGGTCGTCGTAAAAGCCGACGACGGATTTGCCGATGCAGCCGCGGGCACCGACCATGTCGCCGTGGTCGGTCGTGAAGACAATGAGCGTCTTCTCCGCAAGGCCGAGTTCATCGAGCTTTTTCAGGATGCGGACGACTTGGTCGTCAATGCCCCCTCGCGACCGATGCGATCCATGTTCGGTGTGGTGATGTGGGGATTGCCCGTCAGCGACAGCGAGCGGTGATGCTGCTCGTCGGTCGTGATGAACAGCGCGTTGCAGCCGCCACTCCTTTTCGCATCGGCAACAGCAAGCGCCAACGCGCCGCACGGCCAGATGGCAGCGTGGAGAAGAGCCAGGATTCTTCTCACGTGCGATGTCGCTATGACGCCTTCGCCTTCCGCAACACTTCGCCCATCGCGCGCAGATGGTCGGGCGACGTGCCGCAGCAGCCGCCGATGATCCGCGCGCCCGCGGCGAGCAGCCTCGGCGCCAGCGCGCCCATCTCGGCGGGCGTGGCGGGATAGATGTCCCTGCCGCCGACGTTGCGCGGCGCGCCGGCGTTGGGCTGGATGATGACCGGCGTGTTGCCGGCGGCCTTCACGAGCTGCTCCGCCAGCCGCGCGTAATCGTCGAGGTCCATCGCGGTGCCGCAGTTCGCGCCCACGACGTCCGCGCCGGCGGCGACGGCCTCGCCCATTGCCTGCTCGACCGTCGCGCCCATCATCGTTCGGTAATTCTTCCCGTCGCCGCGGTCGAACGCATAGGTCGCGATCACCGGCCAGTCGCCAGCCCGCTTCATCGCCTTCACCGCCACGACGACCTCGGCGGGATCGGTCATCGTCTCAATGAGCGCGGCGTCCGCGCCGCCTTCCTTGAGCGATTCGCCCTGCTGCACGAAGAGTTTCAACAGGTCTTCCGGCTTCATTTCGCCGAGCGGCTCCAGGAACCCGCCGAACGGCCCGATGTCAGCGAGCACCCATGCGCTGTCATTGGAGGCGCGTCGCGCCACCTCAGCGGCGGCGCGATTGAGTTCGTCCGCGCGGCCGACGAGGTCGTGGCGCTCCAGGTTCGTCACGCAGCCACTGAACGAATTGGCCGTGAGCAGTTCGCAGCCGGCCTCGCGGTAGCGGCGATGGATGCTCTCGACGATCTCCGGCTGCATGACGTTCCAGAGCATCCCGCAATCGCCGGGCGCGAGTCCGGAGAGGAAGAGTTGCGTGCCCATCGCGCCATCGCAGAGCAGGGGGCGATTCTTGAGTTCGGTGAGGAGATTCTTCGGGTTCACGGTCCCGTTCTTACACCAGCCGCCCCGCGGCGTCGAATTGTTTCAGAGGGGACGGGTTGTGTTCACGCCCCGGTTCCCGCCGGCGCGACTGCGGACCTCTCGATGGTGGCGTTGCCGGCGTGAACCGTTCTTCTGAGCACGTCTCGCACAAGGTTCCCTGCGGCCCGACGGAATGGCCGTCCGTGCCGAGTTTGATCACCACGCCGCAGCGGTCGCAATGCGTCGGCTCATAGGCCGGCGGGTTCGGGAGCTTCTCGAAGTTGTATTCGTTGGCCCCATACCAGACCACCATCTCCGCCTGGAACGACTCGCGGCACCGCGCGCAGCTCTTCCAATCGCCGGGGCGCCGCTCGGCGTGGTGAAACCCGCGGAGCGTGTAGCGCCGGTGGTTGCGGCTGCAACTGTTCAGCGCGCAGGAGAACAGCGCGTAGCTGTCTTCGTCGTTGCAAATCCACTGGCCGCAGCAGGCGGCGCGCATCAGGCTCCGGGTCTTGCCGCGCGGGCCGCAACGCGGCTTGTCGGCGGCGTGGCGTTTGTTGGATGAGGATGTTTTCATCGTCAGAAACGGGTGTGCAAGCGTGGTGGAGGTGGAACAGGAGCGGGCGCTCAGCTTGGCGCAACGGTTTCCGTCGGTCCGCCTTCCGCCTTGTCGGGTTCCGCGGGGTTCTCATCGCCGGCCAGTTCGGTTTCGAGAAGACTGACCTGCTCTTGCAGGTAGTCGCCATAGCCCCAGCCGATGTGGTTGGCCTTGGTTTCCACGTCCAGAATGCGCTCGCGGAACCTTGGATAGAGTTCCGCGCCTTCCTTCAACAGCAGTTTCACCATCTCGTCCAGCACCGATTCCATGCTGTTGTAGTAAGCCTCGTTGATGTCGCCAAACTCCCGCGCGAACTCCGTCCCGTTCTCCACGTAGGCCAGCATCAGGTCAATCGTGCCCGCCACATCGCCGGAAGCCTTCCGGTAATCACGGATGGCCTTGCGCGCCTCCGCCAGCTTCAGCTTGCCGTAGCCGCGCCGGGGATAGAACTGCTCGACGATCTTGTCGCGATACTTCTCCAACACCGCCCCGCCGCCCGCCTCGGCGGCAAAGCGTGCTTGCAGGAAATCCCGGAATTCCGGCGTGGCCTCGTAAAGGTCTTTCACCAGCGCGACGAGCGCGGGCTTGGTCCAGTCCTCCAACTGCCGGCGGATCGCAAGCCAGCCGGTCGGTGTTTTCTCAGGGGTCATGGGGGTGGAGTGTGTTGTCTAGGTCTGCGATTGCCGGCTGAAGTCGGGACTCCGAACCTCGAAGCTGGCGCACGCTCGCGAGCAAGGTTGGGAGTCCCGGCTTCAGCCGCTCCACTCGCTCCACCATCGCCGCAAAGCGTCGCTGGAGCGCCAGCGGGGGAACGGGCAGCCGCAGTTCCGAAAGCTGCTCGCAGTTGATGTTGAACTGAACAGCCGTGCGCCTCGCCTGCCTCATGAAGAGCGTCCTTCCACCATGCGAACGCAGAAGCACGACGAGAAATGACGGCAACAATTTGGCGGGTCGGGTTCGCAGTCGCATTAGGTGGGAGTCATAGACGAGCGTCCCAGCTAGTGGCTGACAGATAGAGAGCTTGCCCAAGTGTTCTTCGCTGCCAATGGCACGCGCCAGTAAAATGTCGCCTTCGAGAACCTGGAACCGCTTCAGTTCGACTTCCGAAAGCGACACGAAAGCACATGAGTTTAGTTCAACACCGTCACCGCCAACTTCGCCCGCTCGCGCGCGCCGGTATTCGCCTTCAGGCGCGCAAGGGCGCGTCGCGTCCAAGCCCGGCGGAATATCAAGTGCATCGCCTAGTTCGACCATTGCGAAGCTATGCGGGTTTCGCACCGAGTCGCCGAAGAGTTGGAGGAAGGCGGCGGGGAGGAGGGAGTCGGCGAGTTCGAGGGCGTAGCGGCGGGTGCGGCGCAGCCGGCCCGCCTCCTCCAATTGCCCCGCGATCCGCTGCTGGTCGGTTAAGGAGGGAAGAGGAATCGCAACCGTTTCCAGAAAGCTTGTTGGAACACGCTTCTGTCCGGCGGAGCCGGTCATGTTCTTTGCCGCAAGCTTCCGCGTCGGAGGAAACCTCCAGAAGTAGAAGAGCCAGTCTGGAAGGACGTGCTTCGACGCGCGCAGAACGTGGAACTCCGTCGAGCCGAAGCCGACACCGCTCCGCAGATCATAGGCGATGGCGCGCTTACCGTTTTCCATGCAGTGCGTGATCTTCGCGACAATCACGTCTCGATCAGCAAAAGGCGTGTAGCCCTTGGCGACTTCCTTGAATGGCCGGGTTGCAGGCTTCTCGATGCAGGCGTCAACGTCATCCACCGCTTCCATCGGGACGAAGCCGCAGGCGTCATCCGGCCCGAAATCGAAATCCGTCGCCGGATTGATTTCGCAGACTTCGCCAAGATGGAGCATACGCGTCTTCACGTTGTTTGTAGCCGAACGCGCCAGCGTTCGGCGCCGATGAGCAGCGCAGGCACGCTTGGGCGAGCCGGCGCGTCAACATCCGCTACGCGTCCGACAGACCGAACGCTGGCGCGTTCGGCTACAGGCTCGCTCGATGACTTGTCCATTGTCTCGCGTTTCTGCCGCCCCTACGTGGCTGGAATCATTTTCTTTTCACAACCCGGGGCGGCGCTGCGCTTGCCCTGGGCTACCATCTTGCGCCCTTTCAGGGCTGGCGGACGGCGGCGATCATGACTCCGCCAATCCCAAGCTGGCGCGGATCGCCTTGCGAATAGCGGAGCAATCGCTGACGGCTGTCTTGGCGGTTCGCGCGTGGCGGATTCGCCGGGATAACGGAAGGCGACGGCGAAGCTGGTCAGTTCGCCCAGTTTCGAGCGGAACGGTTCCCAGAGCGGCTCGACAGGCAGCACGGCGTCGAGCAGTTGCTGCAAGTCGTGAACCTTGGCGAAACGGATGCCGGCTTCGACCAGCCGGGCTTTGAGGTGTTTCTCGATGCACTGCCGGGCGTGGAAACAGGCGGCGTCGAAATTCGGCTGGCGCCGCGCGCGCAGTTCACGCCGGGCGGAGGCGAAGTCGGCCTCGGCCTTGTCAACCCACTCCTGCGTGCTCGGCTTCATAGAGGGTCTGGCCGCGTTCGAGAATGTCCTCGATGAAGTAATCACCGATCGCCAATCGCTGCCCGATGGTTTCGGGGCTGCGGACGATGAGGTCCATCGGGAAGCCGGCGCGAATCTGCTGGCGAATGCGGGCGGCCTGAACGGCGGCGGGGCCATCGTGGGGCATGATGCCCAGCAAATCCACGTCCGAATCCTCCGTGGGCGTGCCGCCGGCGTAGGAGCCGAAGAGGACGATCTTCTCCGGCTGGAACTGCCGTGCGACTTCGCAGGCGAACTTCTCGATTTGAGCGCGCGGAATCATCGCGACGAAGATAGCAGGTCGGCGACTTGATCGCCCATTACTTTTTCGAGTCGGCGCAACCGTTCCAGTGTGACGGCGGGTTGTTCGTAGAAGACTTCCTCCTGCTCGATCTGACGGTAGCGGCTGGCGGAGAGGTCGTGTTTCTGGGCCACGACTTGTTCCTTGGTCGCCCGGAACTGGCGGGTGAACTGGTTGATTTCTTTTTCCAGCGGCGCAATGCGGGATTGGAGTTCGGCGAGTTCGGATTCGGCGGCGGAGAGTTTAACCGTCGAGTGGAGAGCAGGCGCACAGAGTTTAGGCCAATGACTCCCACCGTTTCCAGCTTCGTGGCACATGGTCATCAGACCCTGCCGCATGTTTCCTGCTCCCCCTCTGAAATTCCGCACGGCGGGTTTTCCCCAGTGCGGCTTCAAACAAGCTCTCTCAGCAACGACCTTCACGGGAGCACCCGCTCCCGCTTATACGCCGCCAATGTCCTTCTCTCCACCGCCAGCGTTTCACCGTAGTGGGACTTTCGTCCAACCGGCGCCGACAGCAAGACGTGGACGTGGTCGGCCACCCCGCCGACGCAAAGCGCCTTCATCTGGTTCTCGCGGGCGATGCCGCCGAAGTAGGGCCAAAGACGCTCCTGCAACTCCGCGTGGATCAACGGCTGGCGTTGCTTGGTGCTGAACACGCAATGCACGTAGCAACTCACGAACGAATGCATCCGGCTCCTTTCTGTCGTCCCTGACGGGACTCATTGGATTCCTTGTTCTCCGTTTCCCACCGATGAATCGGTGGGCTATTCTCTACCGCCCTCACGGGCTTCATGCCGCCGATGAATCGGTGGGCTATTTTCTGCCGCCCTCACGGGCTTCATCCCACCGATGAATCGGCGGGCTATTCTCTGCCGCCCTGACGGGCTGGCGGCGGACCTTCGCAAACAAAACATTTGCCGACCCCCGTCGCAAGTGCCCGGCATCCCACAGGACCGCACGTCCGCATCCCCGATCTTGCGGAACAGCACCGCCTTCATCACTTCGTGGTCCACGGACGGGAAGAACTTCACGACATCGCCCTTCAGAAACCACGCGCAGTTACGGATGCCCCAGTGCCCCCGTTCGATGGCGGCGTGCGTGCCTTTGTCTTTCCGGCACGCGTAGGAGCTTTCGCTGAACCGCGCCTCGTAGATCGGCTCCAGCAAGTTCACCAGCGCACGGTGCAGCAGCCGGTCGCGAAACGGCGCGGCCGAGATGCGCCGGCGTTTCGGTTCATAGACATAAAAATGCCCGTGGCCGCCCGGCCGCCAGGTCTTCTCCTTCAGTTCCCGCTGCAACTGAAGGATGTTCTCTTCCGCTGCCATGTCGAACGCGATCGCGGCCTCCTTGTAGCGTTTGCCTCGCAGCGTCTTGCGGTAAGCCAGCCAGAGGTTCTCAAAGCTGACCACCTGCGGATACAGGTTTCGAAATGTCCTGGCCACGGTTGCGGAGCGGTGAGTGTTTCAGCGGAGCCTGGCTTCCACGGCGGCCAATCGCTCCCGCAGTTCGGCCGTCACGTCCACCTTTTCCGACAACGCATCAATCTTCTCGTCCAAGGAATCTATCCGGGCATCCAACCGCCGGATTTCTGAATGCAACGATTTGATCTCCCCGCGCAACTCGCCAATCTCCGAGCGGACTTGGCCCAGTTCGGCTTTCAACTCCCCCCGCAGTTCCGCCAACTGCGGCGCGATGATGTCCTGCAAGGCTTGCTTGACTTGGTCATACACGCTCATGTGCGAGGCATTATCCTCCGTTTCTTGGGCCTGTCAACTGCGGCCGTTCCTCAAAAACTGCCGAAGCGGGGCGTTCGACCCGCTCGCGCGAGCCTACTGGCCCCGCCCCGGCGCCGCGTCTTCGCCTGCCGTAGGACAGACACTCTTGTCTGTCTTGCTGTGCAGAACAGGAAACCGAAACTGGAATGGACTTGCTCAGACCGCAGGACGCATCCGCAACAACCGCGGCCTGCGATTTCGGGCTTCTCGATTCTTCGGCTCACCACGGCAGACCAACCGCCACCCGAAACCCATTGTTGCTATTCGAGTTGGCCGGATTGTTGGTCTCACGATAGGCGCAGCGTGCGTTACCCGGGTTGTTGTTGAACGTCCCGCCCCGCACCACGCGCCCCGACGGGTTTCCTTTGTATGGCTCCTCGTGCGCGCCCGCCGGATCAAACTCATCCAAGCACCACTCCCGCACATTGCCCAGCATGTCCGCCAACCCAAACTTGTTCC
>DYDC01000343.1 GCA_020718125.1 Methylacidiphilum sp.
CTATTCTCGTCCGTCCCTCTGGGACTTGATCGTGGTGCGTGTGTCAAGTTGCGCCCCGTTTAACCCAATCATCCGAATCGGAAGTGACAATCCCGCCGCCCGCGGCTAAAACCGCAGCGTGATGAAAACGAAATTCCTCCTTGTCGTCCTCGCAGCCGTTTCACTTTGTTTCACTCTCTCCGCCAGCGCCGGTGCCGTTGGTGGCGTGCGACCCGTATTTCAGCATCTGGTCGCCTGCGGATCAGTTGACCGCCACGAACACGACCCACTGGACCGGCAAACCGCATCGGCTCACCAGCCTGGCGCGGATTGACGGCAAGCCCTATCGCATCATGGGCGCAGAGCCGGCGGACGCGCCCGCGCTTGAGGGTTGTTGGCCAGACGTAACGTGTGTCTTCGTCTTTTGTGACGATCACAGCGCCATGCTGCGAAGCGAACTTCCAAATCGCCGGGTCGTCAGCCTCTCGCAAGCCTGCATCCTCCACGTGTTCGGCCTGATGCCCTGCCGCAGCCAGCATCCGGGCCAGCGCAGGCGGCAGTTGGGCATCAACGAGGAATCTCACCGCGTTGTCAGGACTGGATGATCGGACTCATGGGCGGCGTATTCCAAACAGGCGCGAATGTCCCCGGCCTCCAGGTAGGGATAATCCTCAATGATTTCGCGCTCGCTGACGCCCGCCGCCAGCAGGTCCAGCACGTCTTTGACCCGGATGCGCATGCCTCGGATGCATGGGCGCCCGCCGCATTGCCGCGCGTTGAAAGTGATCCGGTCAGCGTGTTTCATCGCGGCAAACCTAGCAGGCCCAGCCTCCAGCCTCCAGCCTCCAGCCCGCCTTTGGGCTTGCGGCAGACGCGGCTCCTGCGCGCCGGCTCAGCCGATGACTTCGAGTTTCGGGATGTAGGTGACGAAGCGCGCGCCCCACTGGCGGGCGAAGGAGAGTTTCTCGACGATCTCCTTTTTGAAGTTCCACGGCAGGATGACGATGAGGTCAGGCTTCGTGGCGGCGATGCGGTCGAAGCCGACGACGGGGACGTGGCTTTGCGGAAGGAACTTGCCCTGCTTGATGGGCGTCTCGTCCACGACGAACTCGATGAGGTCGGACTTGATGCCGCAGTAGTTGAGGAAGGTGTTGCCCTTCGCGGCGGCGCCAAAAGCGATGATGCGGCGGCCCTTCATCTTCTCGCCGATGAGGAAGTGGAGGAAAGCGTTCTTGGTCTCGTGGATGTGATGCTGAATGCCCTGGTAGTAGGCGGGCGTGTCCACGCCGGCCGCGGTTTCCATGTCGAGCAGTTTGCCGACGGAGTCGGCGAGGGGTTTGGCGCCATCCTCGGCGTGTTTGGCGTAGATGCGGAGCGAGCCGCCGTGGGTGGGCAGTTCTTCAACGTCGAAAATCTCCAGGCCATGATGCCGGAAGATGCGCTGGACGGCGAGGAAGGAGAAATACGAGAAGTGCTCGTGGTAGATGGTGTCGAACTCGTTGTTCTGGATGAGCCGGTGGAGGTGGGGGAACTCCATCGTGATGACGCCCGCCGGCTTGAGCGCGAGCTTCAAGCCCGCGACGAAGTCGTTGAGGTTCGGGACGTGGGCCAGAACATTGTTGCCGATGAGCAGGTCGGCTTGACGGCCTTCCGAAGCTAGCCGGCGCGCGAGGGGTGTGCCGAAGAACTCGACGAGTGTTTCGATGCCCTGGCGGATCGCGTCGTCGGCGGTGCTTTGGGTCGGCTCGATGCCGAGGCAGGGGATGCCGGCCCGCTTGAAGTTCTTGAGGAGGTAGCCGTCGTTGGAGGCGATCTCGACGACGAGCGAGCGGCCGTTCAGCGCGAATTGCCTGGTCACTTTCTGCGCATACTGGCGGCAGTGTTCGAGCCAGTGTTTCGAGACGGAGGAGAAATAGACGTATTCCTGGCTGAAGATGTATTCGACCTTCTCATACTCGTCCACCTGGACGAGGCGGCACTGGCGGCAGACGAAGACCTTGAGCGGATAGACCGCCTCGGGTTTGTAGAGCTGCTTCTCGAGGACAAAGGCGTTGGCAATGGCCGTGTGGCCCAAGTCCACGAAAAGGTCGAGTTGGTTGCTGGCGCAGAATCGGCAGTTCACCATGAGACGCCTTTTTTAAGCGACAGGATGAACCGATGCAAGAGCCGCCTTGACCCGGAATGGGGGGACGTTCTGGGTGGCGCGACTGCCAACCGTCAGAGGCCGGCAAGCGCCCAGAGCTTGTCCATTGACTCGGCGGCGAGTTTGGCGGTCTGGTCGGCCGGCCGCGTGGCGAGGTCTTTGCGGAACGGTTCGGGCGTGACGGGGCCGTCGTAGCCGATGGCCTGAAGCGCCTGGAGGAAGCCTTTGAGGTCAATCGTGCCAGTGGCCGCGGGCAGTTCGCGGGGCTGGTCGGGCAGGTCGTCCGTGGCGATGCCGGGCGGGGCGTCGTTGACGTGGACGCAGACGATGTCGTCGGGCTTGAGTTTGCGGATGTCCTCGGTCGTGGCGCGGCTGGTGTGCCAGTGCCAGGAGTCGAGCAGCAGGCCGACGTTGCCGGCGCCGATGGCGTCGCAGAGTTCGAGGGCGCCCCCCATGTTCCAGATGAACTCGTGTTTCTTGCCGCGGCGCGCGGACTTCGGGCCGATGAACTCGATGCCGAAGCGGATGCCGTGGTCTTTCAGGATGCGGGCAATGGGTTCGAGGCGGCTGACGTGCAGCTCGAAGTTGGCGGCGTAGTCGAGCGCGTCGCTGGCGGGGGCGATGGAGGCGCCGCAGCGGGCGCCGCCGACGGCGGCGGCGGCCTTGGCCAGGCGCGGGAGTTGGGCCAGGCCGGTTTCCAAAGTGGCCTCGTCGGCGCGGAAGTTGGTCGGGCACCTGAACGCCCCAAGTTTCAGAGTGGCGGCAGCCAGTTGGGCGCGGATGGCCTGCGCGCCGCGCTGGTCGGTGAGCGTGGCGATCTCGGCGACTGGCAGGTCCATGCCGCCAAAGCCGAATCGCCTCGCAAGGTCGAGGGTTTGCTGGAAGTTGGCCTTGATGCCAACGGCTGCGGGAGAGAGGTTTTTGAACATGGAGCGGCGTGCTGCGTGCTTTCTCGCTGACTCGGGGGGGGGCGATCAGATAACGGGCTGGGGGCGGGAGGCTCGGCGCCCGGCCGCGTGTGCGCCGGGTTTTGGACGCTGCGATCCAGATGAAAATGGCGCCATGAGAGCGTTGGGTCGCAAAGTTGTCACATGCTGTCAGTGGGGCTTGTAGGCTGCGCGGCGCAAAAAATCAAGCGAC
>DYDC01000344.1 GCA_020718125.1 Methylacidiphilum sp.
CTTGAGACTCGAAATACGATCCAATCCTCGAACCACCGCTGCTCTCCAGCGATTACTGCCGTTTGCCCGTCGCGTGCGTTTGCCGCAACGCCTCGTAAAGCACGATCGCCGCGGAGGCAGCCAGATTCAAGCTCCGGGCGCGCGGGTTGGCCATCGGGATGGCGATGCACGTCGCCTCGTGGGCCGCCAGCAGCGCCGGCGGCAGCCCTATGCTCTCGCGACCAAAGACCAGATAGTCGTCCCGGCCGTAGCGCGGCTCCAGATAGCTGCGCGTCACGTGCGGCGTCAGGAAATAAAACGTCGCGCCAGCCGGCGCGCCAGCCCGCACCGGCTCGAAGCTCTTGTGGATGCGCACGTCCACCTCGTGCCAGTAGTCCATCCCCGCACGCCGCAACGTCGCCTCATCCGTGCGGAAACCCAGCGGCTCCACCAGGTGCAGCGTCGTGTTCGATGCCATGCACAATCGCGCGATGTTGCCCGTGTTCGGCGGAATCTCCGGCTCGATGAGCACGACATTCATGGCGATCAATACCTCACCCGCACGAGGAACAACCCCTGCGGCGGCGCCGTCTCAACAACGGCCGTCCGTTGCTTCGACGCCAGAATCCGCTCGATGTCCGCCGCCGTCAGCCTGCCCGCGCCGACCTTCAACAGCGCGCCCGTGAGGCTGCGGACCATCCTGTAAAGAAACCCGTCCGCCGTCGCCGTGATCGTCACCATCGCGCCGCGCTGCGACACCGCCAACCGCTTCAGTGTCCGCACCGCGCTCTCCTGCTCCCGCTGCGGATTGGCCGAGAACGCCGCGAAATCATGCCGCCCCACCAGCACGCGCGCCGCGCGCCGCATCGCCGCCACATCCAACGGTCGCGGCCAGTGCAACGCCCAGCGCCGCAGGAACGGGTCCATCACCCCGTCGCACCAAATCTGATAGCGGTAGGTCTTCTCCTTCGCCGCAAATCGCGCATGAAAACCCTCTGGCGCGACCTCCACCTTCACGACGCGCACGTCGCCGGGCAACGCGACGTTGAGCGCGATGCGGAGCCTTTTCAATGGAATCGTCGCGCGCGCCTTCGGCGCCTGAAAGTGCGCCACCTGTCCCATCGCGTGGACGCCCGCGTCGGTCCGGCCGCTGCCGTGGACGCGCGCCTTCACGCCGAAAACCTTTTCGATGGCCCGCTCCACGACCTCCTGCACCGCCGTGCCGTTGGGCTGCGCCTGCCAGCCCGCGTAGTCCGTGCCATCGTAGGCCAGTGTGAGTTTGTAGTTGACCACGGCTATGGCTCCGGATGCGCGTCGAGATAGTTCTGGAGGATCATCTGTGCCGCCAGCGCGTCGCGCTGCGCCCGGCGGCGCTTGCGGCTGTAGTCCGCCTCGACCATTGCCCGCTCCGCCGCGGCGGTCGAAAGCCGCTCGTCCCACTCGACAATCTCCACCGCCACGACCGTCCGCAGCGCAGCGATGAACTCGCGCACGTCCCGCGCCGCGGGGCCGTAGCTGCCGTCCATGTTCCGAGGCAGGCCGACGACGATCCGCCCGATGCCCCGCTCCTTCACGACAGCAGCGACGTGCTCACAGGCCTTCGCGCGCGGCTCGGCATCAAGCTGCTCCAGCGGCAACGCCAGCGTGCCGGTGTCGTCGCTGACCGCCAGCCCGATCCGGCGCGAACCGCAGTCAATGCCCAGCAGTTTCATCCTCGCACCGCGTCCACCAGCGATTTCGCGAAGCCGGCGACCTGCCCGACCATGTCCGCCGAGCCGCCAAGCCTGGCGATGCGGTCCACGATGGCGCTGCCGACCACGACCGCCTCGGCGTGGGCCGCCACCGCGCGCGCCTGCTCCGGCGTCGAGATGCCGAAGCCCACCGCAATGGGCGCCCGTGTGTGCCGGTGAATCTTCGCCGTCATCGCCGCGATGTTGCCTGCGAGCGACTGCTGCATCCCGGTCACGCCCTCGCGGCTGACGTAGTAGATGAACCCGCCGGCCCGCTTGGCGATCTCCGCGATGCGCGCGTCCGGCGTCGTCGGCGCCACGAGGTAGATCAGCCGCAGCGTCGAACTTTCAAACTGCTTCTCCCACGCCGTGGTTTCCTCCGGCGGCAGGTCGAGCGCCAGCATCCCGTCCACGCCGGCCGCCTCGGCGGCGCGCACGAACTTCTCCACGCCGTAGCGATGGACCGGGTTGAAGTAGGTGAACAGCACGACGGGAATCTGGCAGCCGCCGGCCCGCAACGCGCGGACCGCGTCGAGGATGCCGCGCAGCGTGGTGCCGCTCTTGAGCGCGCGCTCGGCGGCAAGCTGGTTCACCACGCCGTCGGCGAGCGGGTCGCTGAACGGCACGCCCAGCTCCAGCACGTCCACGCCGGCCCGCTCGAACGCGGCGGCGAGCCGCTTCGTGGCGTCGAGGTCCGGGTCGCCGGCGGTGATGTAGGCGACGAGTCCCTTCCGGCCCTGCGCGCGCAGGCCGGCAAATCGTTGGTCAATGCGGTTGTTCAACTTTGTTTCGGTTCCTTTGGTAAATAATCCTCAACCCTTCCATCGCTAGAAGCGGGTCCACGCGCTCGATGTCGGGCAGTTTCGCCGCGATGAGCTTCGCATACGCGCCGGTGCCGACGACGATGGGTCGCTTGCCGTCCATCTCGCGCCACAGGGCGGTCAGGATTTCCCGCACAAGGCCGCGGTAGCCGATGACCGCGCCGGTCTCCATCGCCTGGACGGTGCTCTTGCCGATGGCGCGGCGCGGCTCCACGAGCCGGAGTTTCGGCAGCAACGCGGTCTTCTGATACAGGTATTCCGTCATCGCTGACAGGCCGGGCGCGATGGCCCCGCCGACGAACTCGCCGCGCGCGTTGACCACGTCGAAGGCCAGCGCCGTGCCGAACGCGACGACGATGGCCGGCGCGCCGTAGCGGTGGACAACGCCCACGGCGAGGGCCAGCCGGTCCGCGCCGATCTGCTCCGGCCGCGGGAACCGGATGCCGATGCCGAGGTCGAGCTTGTGCGAGACCAGCTGCGGCTCGACGCCGTAGATGCGCCGGATGGCCCGCCGCATCGGCGCGACGGCCGACGGCACCACCGAGCCGATGATCGCGCCGGAAACCTTCGCCCGGACAAAACGCGGTCGCCGCGTCACGTCGCGCGTGGGGAACTCCCAGCAGCGCCGGACGCGCCGCTCGTCGGCCAGGCCGGCGTGGACGTTCGTGTTGCCGATATCAACCAGCAGGATCATTCGATTTAAGCTTTCAGCTTTCAGCGGTCAGCTTTC
>DYDC01000345.1 GCA_020718125.1 Methylacidiphilum sp.
AGGCGGAGGACTTGGCGACACCGCAGGCGTTCGCGCGGGACCCGAAGCTGGTGTGGGAATGGTATGACTGGCGGCGCGGTCTGTGCGGGAAGGCGGAGCCGAACGCGGCGCATCGGGTGGTGGCGGCGATGGAGCGGTTTTATCATCACTTCACGCTGGTGACGCAGAATGTGGACGGGCTGCACGGGCGCGCGGGAAGTCGGCGGATGGTGGAGGTCCACGGCAGCGTGTGGCGCGGGCGGTGTTTGAAGTGCGGGGCGACGGTGGAGTTGCCGGCGGGGAGTTTTGAAGAGCGCCCTGTAGCGGGGGTCTCTGACCGCCGATCGCCTCCGAGTGATTTAACAACCGGCGGTCATAGACCGCCGCTACAGTTGCCGCCGAAGCATGAGGGGTGCGGGGGCGTGCTGCGGCCTGCGGTGGTGTGGTTTGGGGAGAATTACGAGCCGGCAATGCTGGAGCAGACGTTCACGGCAGCGGAGCAGGCGCAACTGGTGCTGGTGGCGGGCACGTCGGGCGGTGTGTCGTTGCCGGTGGATCTCGCGGTGCAGGCGCGGCAGGCTGGCGCGACGGTCATTGAGATCAACACGGAGCGCAGCGCGGTGTCGCGCGTGGCGCACGAACGGCTGGAGGGCAGGGCGGGGGAGATTCTGCCGGAGTTGTGGCGGCGGGCGCAGTTGTCTTATCTTGCGGACGAGATCGAGACACGCGCACGGCGCAGGGATGGACGGCTGATGGTGGGCATCGCGGGGCCGCCCGGCGCGGGCAAGAGCGTGCTGGCGGAGGCGCTTGCGACCGAGTTCAGCAATGAAGTGGTGTGGGTGCCGATGGACGGGTTTCATTTCAACAACGCGCGGTTGCAGGCGCTGGGGATGATGGCGCGCAAGGGCGCGCCGGAGACGTTCGACCGGCTGGCGTTCGAGCTGGCCGTGGGCGAGTTGCGAAAGGCAGCAGGGCCGGTGAAGCTGCCGGTCTATCTGCGGGAATTGCATGAGCCGGCGCCGGAGGCGTTGACGGTGGAAACGGAGACGGAGATTGTGATCCTGGAGGGCAATTACCTTTTCCTGTGGCCGGAGGTGCAAGGCAAGCTGGATCTGTGTATCTATCTCGATTGTGACGAAGCGCTGGCGCGTGAGGACATCATCGCGCGCCATCAGCGGGGCGGCCTGAACGCGTTGGCAGCGGAGCGGAAGTATGTGGCAAACGACCGGCTGAATCGCGAGACGGTGGAGGCGACGCGCAGTGCGGCGCAGGTGGTGGTGCGGCGCGACGCGGCGGGCTGGACGGTAGTGCGCACGCAGCAGCCATAAACGATCCGCAACGCGATTCAAAATCCCGTGTGAGCGGGCCACCCAGGGCGCGGGGATCAGCGGGTGCACATTATGCGCTTGTAACCGGCGCCGCGCCCGTTACGCTGACTGCAAACGAACTGAGACTATCACCGTGCACTTGCCCATCCGATGACCGAACCGGCTCCGCGCTCGATCAAAGCCTCGCGGGCTTACCGGACACGACTTTCGGTCACCGCGTCCTCGCTGGGCCTGTCATGGGGCCTCACGGCGTTCTCACCCCCGCTTGTCGCCCAAGGCACACAAACCGCTCTGGTCATGGACCTGGCCGCCTGCGTTGTGTTTGCCGCTGGGATGGCGCTCCGGCTTTGGGCCATCCTGACGATTGCCGGACGGAAGAAACACGAGGTTGTCCACGACGGGCCGTATCAGCTCTGCCGCAACCCGCTCTATGTTGGAACAGCACTGCTGGGACTCGCGCTGGTGCTCTTTCTCAAGAGCATAACGGTTGGCATCGGGTTCCTCATCCCCGTGGCGCTCTACACCTGGGGGGTCGTCCCGGCCGAGGAGAGCTACCTGCGCGAACGCTTCGGCGCCGCATACGACCGGTATTGCGCCGGGGTGCCCCGCTGGCTTCCGCGATGGTCCAATCTCGTTGGCGGCGCCACAGGAACCCTGGGCATGGGTCACAAGGCGGTCGCCGCCGAATTGTTCCGCCTGCTTGGGTGGCTGGCGCTGCCATTGGCCGCCGGACTGACCTGCCATGCGCGCGCGCAGGATTGGTGGCCGATCATGCTGCCGTTCTCATGACGCGCCATCTGCCGGCGCGGGACGGCTTCACTGTTTCCTGGCGAGAGCGAAGACGGATGTGCCGAGGGGCAACGGGACAGCGGCGGCCAAAACGCGGTTCTTGGCCTTCAGACAGCGACTGAGCCATTGGTTGCTCCGCGGACGAGCCACTGAAGCGATGTCTGAGCGTGGGACGCCATTGTCGCCGCGCGGCACGAACAGGCGTGTCCAGCAACGCCAGAGCAGGGCCGGGACAAAGAAAGGCAGCAGCCGATGCGACGCGAACTCGACAGTGAACCCCGCCGCCTGAAGCAGCCTTGCCAGATCGCTCCGCCGATAGCGCCGGCGGGTGTGCACAGCGAGATCATGCGCGCCGCGGAGGATTGCAAAGGCCGGGACCTGGATCATGAGCAGGCCGCCGTCTTTCAGGGCGCGATGCAGGTTTCGCAAGGCGGCGCGTTCGTCGCTGACCGCGCGGTGGTAGAGCAGATCGAGGCAGGTGCTCAGGTCGTATTGCGCGAGGCCCAGGTCATCCGCTTGTCGGCGTTGAGCTTCTGATACGCGTCAGGCTCCTTGATGTATGGGACGGCCCAGGCGGATGGCCATCCAATTGTGCAGCCGGCTGCCCAGGTTGCGGAAGAACGAGTGCCGCTTCGACTCGTATCGGACATACACCACGTCGTGCCCTTTCTTGATCTCTTCCAGCAAGGCGCGCACCTCCGACGGGGGATTCTGGAAGTCGTCGTCCACGATGACGCAGTAATCCCCCTCGGCACAGTTCAGGCCCGCCATGACCGCGTTGTGTTCGCCGAAATTCCGCGACAGGACAATGCAATCCACCATGTCCGGATGGCGTTTGTGGAGCCGCCTGCAAGCAGCCGCCGACCCGTCCTCGCTCGCGTCATCCACCAGCACGATCCGCAGCCGATAGAAAGGACTCGCGCAGGCTACCGGCTATTGCAACACCTGAACCGCCGGCCAATCGCGCAATCCCAACCATTTCATGGTCAACGAACCCTTGTTTCTGTGGGGGAAGCATTGAGGATGGAATGGTTAACCTGTTGAATCTCAAACCGTTCAAGTGTTGCAATAGCTACTGGCTATCGCCACTTCATATCCTTGATCAGTTGATTGCACAACTTCTCAATGGTCGCCTCGGCATT
>DYDC01000346.1 GCA_020718125.1 Methylacidiphilum sp.
GAAAGCAAAGAGCATCTGGGCCGGCACGAGAGCACGGCTCAACGAACCGAATAGCACGCCGAGCTTGTTGGACGGCGAGATTGCCTACCGCATCCGGGTTGGAGCGGACAGGCAGCCCTCCATAGGCGAATGGGACAAGGTGCTGGTTATTGGCATGGATGTGGATCTGAACGGGTCGCTGGACGTATTCCTGACTTCTTCCAGAAACTCTCAGGCAAACGGGATTTGGGACGCAGGCCCAGGGTTGAACACCGGGCCGAGCACCACCACCATCGCGAATACTGCCTACGAAACCTTCGCTTGGACCGCCAACAACTTCTTTTTCACCGACGTGAGCGCCACGATTGACCCGCCCGTGACAAACACCGACTTGGACGCCGATGGCTACACGGATTGGTTCGTGACCTTTTCCCTGCCGTTCACGAACCTGGTTCTGGACGTGAAGGCGCTGACAGGCGTTGACATCACTGAACAAAGCATGGTTGCTTACGTGGTTGCGACCTCGACCCAGGACAATGCATTCAACCAGGACCTGAACGGGATTCCCAAGACTTACGACGCTAACGCGACTTGGGAAAACCTCGGCGGCCTGAGCGACCCCGTCATGTTGCCCGAACCCGCCAGCGCGATCCTGCTGGGCGCAGGTTTTGTTTGTCTGGCTCTCAGACGCCGACGCCGGGCGGCTCAATAGGCTAACGGCTCAGATTGGCGAGACGGCCATCCGGCACGAGTCGGATGGCCGTTTTTGTTGGCTGAACGATGCTCCAAACCGGCAAACGCCCGCTCGCTGGCCGAAAAGCGCGAGGTGACCGTGGCGGAAGTGTTGAAGTGACCCATTGCTGGCGCCTGCTCATGCCTTGCGGCTGTTTGCTTTCAACCAGGCGGCGTAGCCTGCCTCGCCCACTTCGCGGGCCGCGAGCGCCAGCGTCTTGATCGTCGCGTCGGCTTCGGAAGCCGTGAAACGATAGCCGTTCAATTCAAGAAAAACGATGGCCGCCGTGAACCCGATCCGTTTGTTCCCGTCCAGGAACGGGTGGTTGCGCACCAGGCCGAAAGCGTAGGCCGCCGCCATATCGAAGAGGCTCGGTTTTCCGTAGGCGAAGAGTTGTTGCGGTCGCGCCAGCGCGGAGTCGAGCAATCCTTCGTCACGCAGACCGCTCAAGCCGCCGAACTCCGCCAGCAGCCGCTCCTGCAAGGCCAGCACGGTCTCCCGCAACACCCACTGCGGCTCCTTCATTTCGCAAGTTCCCGCAGTGTGTTCCGATAACGGCGGATGACGTCTTCGGCGACCTTCATCTGCTTGGCGA
The DNA here is from genome assembly GCA_020718125.1 of Methylacidiphilum sp. Taxonomy (GTDB): domain Bacteria; phylum Verrucomicrobiota; class Verrucomicrobiia; order CAIQCK01; family CAIQCK01; genus JACRKA01. The sequence continues at coordinate 1,308 of DYDC01000346.1, forward strand.
ACTGTTCGCGGCCTTCCGTCACCGGCGTCACGCGCAGGCTGCCGTCAGGCGCATCCGTCAGGCAGACCGAATCGCCTTCCCGCACATTCAGTTTGGCCATCGCATCCTTCGGCAGCACCACGCCCACCGAGTTGCCGACCTTGCGCAGCTTGAGTTCGAGAACCATGCAAATCCTTTCGTTGTTACAGACGTAATAACACCCGCGCCGCCACAAAGGTCAAACCATCTTTCACGATTGCGCCTATCCAATCATGTCGAACTCGATGTTCAGCCGGCGCAGCGCGTAGGCGATCTCGCGCATCGAGTCGCCGTAGCCGGTGATCCAGTGGAAACCGCCCATGCGCTTGGCGACTTGCAGCGGGTCGGCCTTGAAGCGGATGTCAATCTGGCTGCGGCAGATCGGCAGGAACGGCGCGTCCACGATTTCGCCGAGCAGCCCGGCCCAGCGCGTCGCCTCGAAGCCGGGGATGAGGTTGGTGATGACCTGGCCTTTGCGCATCTCGACCTTCGGCGCGGCACCGTAGTCGGACTCGAAGTGCGTCAGAATGCGCGCCGGCTCGATGTGTTTGCCGTCCATCTTGCGCGGCGCGGTGCAGTGGGCCAGCGTGATGACGCCGTCGTGCTTCGGGTAGGTCGGGTCGTTCAGGAACGACGGCCGGCCGGAGATGTTCGCCAGCAACATGCCCGCCGGAATGACGACGAAGTCCGACTCGCAGAAGGCGAGATAGCCTTCGTCGTTAAGCAGGCTCAGCGGCACGCACGCCGTCGTGCGCGCGACAGGCATCGGCGCGCCCATGCAGTGGCCGATGGTGAACGCGGTGCAGTTGGCCTGCTGCATCATCCGCTTGAAAACCTGCGTGAGCAGGAACGCCCGCTCCAGGAAATCGCGGCCGGTCTCCAGCTTCGTGCCCGGCAGTTTCAGGTAGGCCGCCGCCTGCTGGTTGGCGAGCTTGACCGCCGCGGCGTCGGCCATCGCCTCCTGCAGCAGCGTCTTCAACTGGTCGTAAGTCACCGTTTCGATTTCCAGCTTGAAGCGTTCCTTCGCCAGTTCCGCCGCCTCCGGGCCGATGCCCCAGCCGTCCGCGCCGCCGAGCGCGACGATCCGCGCGCCGATGGTGTTGCGCAGGCCGCAGAGCGCGCGCAGCCGCCAGAGGATTTCGTCCTGGCTGTCCACCACCACGTCATCCTCGGCGACGCTTTTCGCCGCCAGCCGGTCGTTCTTTCTCCGGCGCAACGTAAAGGGACTGACCACTTCGTAGTATTGATAGAGCGGCCCCGATTTGTGCCGCACGAAGATGATCACATCCTTGCCGGAATCAGCCAACTGGTTGAGTTGCGCCATGTTTCCGCTGGAAGCGTAGGCAAGCACCACGTCCGCCGACGACAAATCTTCCACCGAGGACAGCGCGCCACCCTTCAGCGAGGTCAGCGGCAGGAACTTCACCGGGAAATCCGCGCGCGCGGCGAGCTTCTTGATTTCGTTGGCGATGCGGACCATTTCCTCGTCGGCCTGCGCTTGCGTCTCGACACCGCCCCACGGACGCCAACTGGTCATCGGCCTGTGCGACGAGGTCGAGTAGAAGAAGATCGGCTTCACCACCAGCGGCCGGCGGCGCGCCAGCGGTTTTTCGTCCGGCTTGAGCGCGGCGAGCGCCTGCCAGGTCATGCCTTGCAGCGCGGTCGCGCCGAGCATGGCCAGGCCGGCGCCGCCGAGGAAACCGCGCCGCGAAACGGCCGTCGGGTCGTTGCCGGCATGGTTGACGCACGGACAGCAGTGCGCTTGGAAGTGGGAGGGATCGGATGACTCGTGTTGTTTCATGGTGCTTCTCCAGCAGTCAAGGGTAACCTCGCTGCGCTCGGTCACGGGAAGATGGGGCGCGCAGCCGGTATAGCCCTGCGTTGTTATTCGTTACCGCATCGT
>DYDC01000347.1 GCA_020718125.1 Methylacidiphilum sp.
TGACGGCACGCGGCACGCTGAAGTAATCTGCGCGCGTGCTTGAACGAGAATCAAAGGATGAATGCGGTAATGAACAACAACGCAGGGCTATGGCCGCTGCCTGCCGCATCCTCTGATCACCGAGCGCAGCGAGGTTACCCTTGCGGCAAACCAAGCGTGCGGACCGGTTAATTGCAGCGCGATTCGTCGCGCCCGGAGATCATGCTCATGAAGAACAATCCAACCACCCCTCAACGATTGACGGTCATGTTTGCGGCCTTGCTGGCCACGGCCATCACCGCGTCTGTCCCGGCGACGGCCGCCGAGCGCTCTTCCCCGGCCAGGTTCGAAGTTGGCTGTTGCGCCTACACGTTCCGCCACCTCACGGCGTTTGAGGCCATCGAGAAGACGAAGGAATGCGGCGGCGACGTGATCGAGTTCTTCCTCTGGCAGAAACTCAGCCCGGAGCACCCGAAGGTTGTCCTGGACATGAACCTGTCGGACGAACACATCGCCGCGCTGAAGGCGAAGTTGAAGGCGACGGGCGTGAAGGCGGTCAACGCTTACTTCAACAACGCGCCGTTCCAGGACAAGGCCGGCGCCGAGGCTGGCCTGCGCAAGCTTTTCGGATTCGCCCGCAAGCTCGGCTTGCGCGGCCTGACTGGCGAGCCGCCGGCCGGCCAGCTCGACCTCGTCGAGAAGATGGTCAAGGAATACGAGGTCCAGCTTTGTTTCCACAACCACCCGAAAAACCCCAACAAGCCGGACTATCAGAACTGGGATCCGAAGTATCTGCTCTCGCTGATGGCCAAGCGCGACCCGCGGATGGGTTTCTCGGTGGACACGGGGCATCTGGCCCGTTCGGGGGTGGATTCGGTGGAGGCCATCAAGCTGCTCGATGGCCGGGTTCTTTCCGTGCATCTGAGGGACGTCAAGGAAGCCAAGCATGACAGCATGGACCTGCCCTACGGCGGGGGCATCACCAACATCAAAGGCGTGCTGGCCGAACTGAAACGACAAGGTTTCCGCGGACACGTCGGCGTGGAATACGAGCACAGCACCGACCGGTTGATGGATGACGTGAAGTTTTGCATCAACTTCATACGGAGCCAAGAGGCGCCAAATCTCCGCCAGGATGAGTGGGGCGCACCGGCGGTCTCTGTTGTGCAGCGCGGCAACGATTGGCTCATTGCAGGTCAACGGCACAAGGTTGTGCTCAGCGCCCGGAACCTCGGAATCACGGTCCAAGCCGGCACGGCCAACTGGAAGATGCTTCCGTCCGCGGCAGACGACCTGACGCTCCGAGGACCCGAGGGAGTCTTTCCGCTGCGGCTGACGGACGCGGCCGGGGTCGAGATTTCTTCCTACGAGACGGGTTTCAAGTCGGGAGTGAAGATCCGGCTCAGCCGATTCCAGCACAAGGGACGCGAACTGGACTTGGATATCCAACTGTTCGTGTGCCTGGAGGGGAAGGAGGAAGATCTCGTTTTCGATGTGGTTCCCACGGAAAAGACCGTCGCCATCGAGCGGCTCCTCTGGCCAAAAGGATTTGAGCCGAAGACGGTGGATTTCACCGTGGTCCCCACGGCGCGGGGGATGCTCTTGCCGCGCGACTGGCCCAAGAAGGTTTCGCTCTACAGCCGTGGGTTCTGCTGGGGTCGCGGCCTCTACATGCCCTGGTGGGGATGCCTGCAAGGCCAGGCCGCGGCACTGGTGATCATCGAAACGCCGGTGGATAGCGGTTGTCAGTTCGGGCATCCGCCGGGCGGGCCTACGTCGGCCGGCGTGCGCTGGGAGAACTCGCTGGGCAGACTCGCCTATCCGCGGTGCGCGCGCATTTGCTTTCTGGACAAGGGAAGCTACGTGGACGTGGCCAAGCGTTATCGCCGCTATGCGATCGAGACGGGCCGCTTCGTATCGCTTCGAGAAAAGATCGCTCGCAACCCGGTTCTGGCAAAGCTGGTCGGCGCCCCATGCGTGGCCCTGGATATACTTCACAACGTCCGTCCTTCGTCTTCCAAATACGATCAGCACAACCCTGCCAAGAACTACCATTATCAAACCTTCGATGCGCGGGCCCAGCACCTGCGCCGGCTGGCCGAGAAGTTGAATTCTCTGGGGCTGAAACATGCCTACGTGCATCTCGACGCCTGGGGCTTCCGCGGCTACGGCCTCAATCCCGACAATCTGCCGCCCTGCCCGGAGGCGGGTGGCTGGGAGGGGATGCGGCGTTTCGCGGATACTTGCGATGCGCTTGGTTACGTTCTGGCACTCCACGACCAGTATGGGGATTACTACCTTGACGCGAAATCCTACAACGAGCGACACGCGCGGCTTTATGCGAATGGAGAGCGACCGTTCAGCAGCGAATGGGCCGGCGGCGCACAGAACTACCTCTGTCCTCGCCTGCAGCCGGGGCACGTGCGGAAGAACTATCGCGCGATCCTCTCGCAAGGCGTGAAAGTGCGGGGTGCCTATCTCGATTGCCTCACCGCTGTGGTGCCCGACGAATGTTACAGTCCCGAGCACCCAGCCACCCGCGAAGATAGTATAAAATCGCGCATCGAGTGTTTGGAGTTCATTCGGAATACGGTCGGGGTCGCAAGCTCGGAGGAGGTGGCGGATTGGGCCATCCCGCACATGGACATGGCCCACTGGGTGGCGTGCTTCGACTTGCCCGCTGCAGGACATGAAGGGCTCGTCGTTCCGCTTTTCAGCTTGGTCTATCATGACGCGCTCCTGGTGCCCTGGCCCCTGCGGTATAACAAGATGGATTGTTACCTGGATGGACTGGTCAACGGCGGCCTTCCCTACATGTCGCTCTATCCGAGTTCAGAGGAATTGGATCGGGTGAGGACTATGTGCAGCTTGCATCAGCGTGTGGGCTTGCTGGAGATGACCAACCACGAGTTTCTCGATCAGAACCGCCGCAAGCAACGAAGCACATTCGCGGATGGGACAACCGTGACCATTGATCTTGATGCGAACAGCTTCCAAATTGTCCCGGGATTGCACTCGCAGACCACGAATCGCACACCCACGGCAGTGAAATAGTCATCTCGCGACGGCGGTTGCGGCGATCAGTCCTTCACCGCCGGGGAGCTGGAACGCCTCGGAGTCGGGCCACCCTGGCGTGAACGCGGTCACCGGCTCGTCCAGAGTATGCGTTTCGCCAGTGAGCCGATTGGCTATTCCCTTTCG
>DYDC01000348.1 GCA_020718125.1 Methylacidiphilum sp.
GACGCGAGCGCAGGTGATGGCCGGATTGCGCGAGCGTGGCGTCGGCACGCAGGTGCACTACATTCCGGTCCACCTCCAGCCTTATTACCGGCGAAAGCACGGCTATGGCCCCGGCAAGTGCCCGGTCGCCGAGGCGTATTACCGGCGATGTCTAAGCCTGCCGCTGTTTCCGGTGATGACCGACAGCGATGTTGCGAGGGTCATCGCTGTAGTCAAGGAAGTTGCGGGAAAGGCGGGAGCGTGAAAACCAAAGCTGCAAATCGAGTCATCATCCCACCATGAGCATCGTCGCCATCATCCCGGCCCGTGGAGGGAGCAAGCGGATCCCCGGCAAGAACATCAAACCTTTCGCTGGCCGCCCGGTTATCGCCTACTCCATCGCTGCGGCGCAGCAGAGCGGCGTTTTCGACCGCATCATTGTCTCGACTGATTCGGAGGAAATCGCGTCAGTCGCTCATCATTACGGAGCGGAGATTCCGTTCATGCGTCCCAAGGAACTGGCTGACGATTACACCATTGCCGATCGGGTGGTGCGGCATGCGCTCGATTGGCTTACGTCCGGTGGATATTCGGTTAACTATCTGTGTTGGATCTATCCCACCGCGCCGTTCATCCGGCCCGAGCACATCAGGCAGGGCGCTGAATTGATCTGGGCAAAGAAGGTCAGCCAGGTGTTTTCCGTCACGGATTTTCCCTACCCAATTTTTCGAGCGTTGCGTATTACCGAGCACGGAAACCTGTCAATGTTCTGGCCTGAACACGATAAGACACGTTCGCAGGATCTGCCAAAGGCTTACCACGACGCGGGTCAGTTTTACTGGGTGGAGGTCGAGCGATTCCGGCGCATGAAATGCGCTATCGCGGAAGATGCATTTCCCGTCTTGATCCCGCGCGACCTGGTCCAGGACATAGACACGCCGGAGGACTGGGAGATCGCGGAACGGATGTTTCGAGCGAGGGCCAAATAAGGACTGATCGCTGAAACCTGAGGACGCGAAATGCCTGACAAGGTGCTGATTCGAGCAGACGCCAGTGTCCGCATGGGCACAGGCCATGTCATGCGCTGCATCTCGCTCGCGCAAGGCTGGCGGCACGCCGGCGGCGCCGCGGTGTTCGCTCTGGCAGAGTCCACGGCCGCTTTGGAACAACGGTTGCGGACCGAGGGCTTCGATTTCGAGCGGCTCAACGTCCCCGCCGGTGGCGGCGAGGACGTAGCACAGAGTATTGCACTGGCCCGAAGGCACGGTGCTGCGTGGGTGATTGCCGACGGCTATCATTTCGGCGCAGACTACCAGCGCGGCATCAAGAATGCCGGATTGCACCTCCTGTTTATAGACGACAACGGCCACGCCAGCCATTACAGCGCCGACATCATCCTTAATCAGAACCTCCACGCCCGGACGGAGCTTTACACCCACCGCGAACCGCACACGCGGTTGCTGCTAGGCACACGCTACGTTTTGTTGCGCCAGCAGTTTCTCCGCTACCGCGGCTGGCAGCGGGAAACTCCCGCCGTTGCCCGCAAAGTCTTGGTTACTCTCGGTGGCACCGACCCCGACAATGTCACCGGCAAGGCCATCGAGCGGCTGCGCGGTCTCGACGTGGAAGCGAAGATTGTTGTCGGCGGCAGCAATCCGCACCGCGCCGAGCTGGAATCCAAAATCCAAAATCCAAAATCCAAAATCTCCTTGGTCGTGGACGCGCCGGACATGCCGGAGTTGATGGTTTGGGCCGACGTGGCCATCACTGCCGGCGGCACCACCTGTTTGGAAATGTGCTTTCTTGGGTTGCCCGCCTGCGTTTTAATCATCGCCGATAATCAAGCCGTCTCGACGCAACGGCTTCAGGAGACCGGTGCGGTGTTCAGCCTTGGCCGCGCAACCGATTGCTCGCCGGACTTGATGGCGGACGCGCTGGCCGGTTTAATGACCGACGCACATCGTCGCCGCGGCTTGAGCGAACGCGGCCGGGCGTTGGTGGACGGCTGCGGCGCGGAACGCGTGGTGATGGCTGTTCGTGGGAAAACCGAACTGATATGACGAACGAAGCAAATAGAATCGGCGACGTGCTTGCTTTCTGGAACAACCGGGCTGGGCTCGGCCAATGGGCCGGCACGCGCGATGTGATTGCCAAGCAACTCGAAATGGGCGTGCTCGCCGCGCAGGTGCGCGACGGCATGCGTGTGCTTGAAGTTGGCTGCGGCAACGGCATCACCGCGCTGGAGATCGCCCGCCGACATCGCGTGCAGATTACGGCGATTGACTTCGCGGCGGAAATGATCGCGGCGGCGAAGAAGCTGGCCGAGGGCCAGACACTGCAAGGCTGCGTCGAGTTTCGCGTCGGCGACGTGCGGCGGATGGAGAGTTTTCCGCGCCGGTTCGACCTCATTTACACCGAGCGCGCGCTCATCAATCTGCCGGACTGGCCGGCACAGCGGCAGGCGCTGGCGGACATCACCGCGCTGCTCGCGCCGGGCGGCGTCTATGCCATGTGCGAGAACGGTCAGGACGGTTTGGACGCGATCAACGGTCTGCGTGCGTGCATCAACCTGCCGGCCATCACGCCGCCGTGGCACAACCGCTATTTCCGTGACGCCGAGTTGGCCACCGTCAAGCTGCCGGGCGTCAAGCTGGAGGCGGTCCAGCATTACAGCTCGACCTATTATTTCCTCAGCCGCGTGGTGAACGCCGCGCTCGCCGCGCGCGAGGGCCGGGAGCCAGAATATGAGGCACCTGTGAACCAACTGGCGATCCAATTGCCACCCATCGGCGAGTTCGGTCAAGGCAAGCTCTGGCTTTGGCGCAAAGAGGCGTAACCGGGGGGGGGGCATTATGCAAACCATCACCATCAACGCACGTGAATACGGCCTGGACAATCCATGTTACATCGTCGCGGAGATGTCGGCTAACCACGGACAGGTCTTCGAGCAGGCCGAGCAGATCGTTCGTGCCGCGAAGGAAGCTGGCGCTGACGCGATCAAGCTGCAGACCTACACGCCGGATACGCTGACGATCAACTGCGACAAGGAGCATTTTCGCATCGGCAAGGGCACGATCTGGGAGGGCAAGAATCTTTACGCGCTCTACGGCGAGGCTTACACGCCGTGGGAGTGGCAGCCGAAGCTGGCGAAGATCGCCAACGAACTGGGGATGGATTGTTTCTCGACGCCGTTCGACGCGACAGCGGTGGATTTCTTGGAGGCGATGAACGT
>DYDC01000349.1 GCA_020718125.1 Methylacidiphilum sp.
CCGAACTAGATCTGACCTCCGAGCAGGCCGGCGAGCGGCGCTGGTTTTTGAAGGAGAACGAGGAATACAAGGCGATGTTCCTAGAGGGCAAGCTGCTGGACATCCAGTTGCCGGACCACGTGGCACTGAAGGTGGAGGAGACCGCGGTGCCGCAACGGGGCGGTTCGCAGGCCGCCTACAAGCCGGCGACGCTGGAGGGCGGGCTGGAGGTCATGGTGCCGCTGTTCATCGGGCCGGGCGAGTTGATCCGCGTGGATACGCGCGAGCGGAAATATGCCGGCAAGGAGGCCGCCCAATGAGACGCTTGGTGAAATGGCTCGTGCGGCTGGGGATCGTGCTGGGTCTGCTGGCGGTGGCGGCAGGCTGCTGGCTGGCGAACTATGACGCGCGGGATTGGGTTGTCTGGTTTCAGCAGAACAAGGGCACGCTTGTCGAGGCCCAACAGATCAACAGCATGCCCAAGGGCGAGGCGATGGTCCATGAAATGGAGTTTGCCAATGACCGCGGCCTGCGTGTCCGGGGGCGCGTCAGCATGCCCGACCCGGAGCGCCATCCCGGCAACCCCCGCTGGCCCGCCGTGGTGCTGGTGGTTGGTGTCGAGACCGGTCGCAAGGTCATTGACCTGTTGCCGCCGCAGCACAACCTGATCGTCCTGGCACTCGACTATCCCGGCGACCCACGGTTTGATTTCAACGGTTTGGTGCCTGCTGTTCGGACCGCGACCCGCTTCCGCCAGGCATGTGTGGACATGATTCCGGCGGTGCTTCTGGCCAGCGATTGGTTGCACCGGCAGCCGGTCGTCCGCTACGACCATGTCTCGCTGGTCGGCGTGAGTGTTGGCGCCATGGTGGCGGCGGCGGCCGGCGCGGCCGATGAACGCTTTGACCAGGTGGTCCTGGTGCAGGGCGGCGCGGGGATCGGGAGGATCGTCGCGCACAACGCTCCACGGCTCGGCCTGCCCCTGTCGCCGGAGTCTGTTGTTTCGATGGCCGAATGGATGTTCAAACCGTTGGAACCGGCCCGTTATGTGTCTCGCATCGCCCCGCGCCCGCTGACGCTTCTCGGCGCCAAGCAGGATGAGTTCGTGCCACCGGCGGCGACCGAGGCGCTCTTCAACCGCGCGCGTGATCCAAAGAAGATGATCTGGCTGGAGGGCGCGCACGCCTCGCCGGACGAAAGGACGGTCATCGCCGAGGTCTCGCGGCGCGTGCTGACCGAAATGGCCAGTGTGCAACCCCTGCAGCGGGCCAGGAAAACCATTGATTCGATGGGCCGATGACAACCGCGACCCCGAACGCGGCACGCGCTTTCTCACGCGGCCGCGCGCCAGTGGGTGCTATTGGGCTTGCGTGCATAGCAGCCCGTCGATGGAGTCCGCGCCGCTCTGAGCAGCCTTATCGAACTGTCCGCCCATGAAATTTGCCGGTTCAACCCTGATGTTTCGACGTTTGCCGCTGCGCCAAGCGATTGACCGTTTACTGGTCCTGGGGTTCGACACGATTGATCTCTGCTGCCTGTTTCCGTCCTACTGCCCGCACTACGACCCTTCGGCCGCTAACCTCGGCCGCGTGGGGTTCCTCGAAGACCTGCTCGCCGGCCTGCGCGTCGCCACCCTGAACGTTCACGTCGCCTCGTGGACCAGCCCCGACCAGGCCATCCGCGTCGCGCAGTCGGGGTTCGTCGCCGGCTCGTTGCGTGTGGCTCGAAGCCTCGGCGCCTACGCCGTCACCATCCAAGGCGGCAGCAAACCGCGCGTCGAATCCGAATGGGACCGGGCGGCTACGCTCGCCGCCGAAGCGATCCGCCCCATCGCGAAGCTCGCCGACACGCTGGCGGTGCCCTTGAGCCTGAGGATGCAGCTCAACACGCTGGTGGAAACCGTTGACCAAGCCGAACGCCTCATCGAGCAGATCAAAACCCCATCCGTCGGCGTGACAGTGGACACCGGCCACCTCGCCTCCCAGGGCGCCAACCCGGCCGCCGTCATCGAGCATCTCGGCGCGCGCGTCCGTCACGTCCTTCTTCGCGACGCCAAGCCTGGCAACTCCATGATCGTGCCGGGCGACGGCATCGTGGACTTTGCCGCCGTCGCCCGCGCGCTCGATAAAATCAATTACGACCGTCACTGCGCGCTGGAGATCGAGACCGGCACGACGGCGGTTCCGGAGATCGAGGAAACCGTCAAACGCGGTCGCGCCCACATTGAGCGGGCGTTTGGCCTGAAGAAAAACTGAACCGCCAGCGGCGCGCGTCGCGCCACGGCAGACTTCGCCATCAACCCGCAGAGGACACATCGAATGAAAATCGGACTCGCCACCTTTGGATTCACCCCCCTCACCAACGACGAAACGGCCCAGCTCGCCGCCGAGGCGAGGTTCGACTGCGTCCAGTTGTTCTTCTGCCAGAAGGACTCCAACTACTGGAAATACAACCAGCGCTTCGACGCCTCCAAGCTGACGACGGAGGAATGCCACCGCATCGCGCAGGCCTACCGCAGCCGCCACCTCGGCATCCAGGCCATCGGCGTCTATACCAACCTCATCGAGCCGGACGACGCCGAGCGCGAGAAGAACGTCGCCCATTTCGTGGACATGATGCGCGTCGCCAAAGCGATGGGCGTGCGCGTGCTCATCACCGAGTGCGGCTCGGTCATCGTCCCCGGCAAGGGCCGCGACCTTTCCGCCTCGCTGGATGAGCGCGCCTACCCGCGGCTGGTGGACAGCGTCAAGAAGCTGATCCCCGAGGCCGGGAAACACGACTGCATCCTCGGCTTCGAGCCGTATTTCCAGGACCTGCTCGGCTCGGCCACCGCCACGCGCTACTTCATCGAGGAGATCAACCACCCGCGCGTCCGTGTCCAGCTCGATCCGGCCAATCTCCTGCCGCACAACACGCTGGAGGAGATGTTCAAGGCGCTCGCGCCCTACGTCTGCGCCCTGCACGCCAAGGACCGCAAACTTCACGTCACCAAGGGCGTCGCCGCCGGCCAGGGCGACCTCGACTACCGCAAATACATCGCGCTGGTCCGGCAGTATTGCCCGGACATCCCGCTCGTGATCGAATACGTCAACCCGCAGACCTACAAGGCCGCCTTGGCGCACCTGCGGTCGTTCTTGTGAAACGAGTCCTCCGTTCGCTGGCACGGATCGCGGGCATCACCGTCAGCGCGCTCCTTGCCCACGGCCTCGTCTCGCACGGATTGCTGTGG
>DYDC01000350.1 GCA_020718125.1 Methylacidiphilum sp.
GCTCCGACGAGAACACCAAAGCCAGCGTCGCGTGGATGCGCGGCGTGATGAAGTCGCTGAAGAAGTAAGACGTAAAGCGTGAAGCGTAGGGCGTGGAGAGTGAAACGCCCGCGCCCTACGTCACCAGGGATTATGGCTGTTCGGCGGCAGCTTGCTGGTGTCCCGCCTTTAGGCGGAAACGTGAACAGATGACCGCCTGAAGGCGGGACACCAACGGCTGACGTCAGAGGAAGCTGAAGCCATGCCTATGTCAGCGGCGTGTCGAGCCGGACCGCGCAGTGGCCGAGATCATTCGTCTTGGTTTGGTTCATGGGGGTGGCCCAAGGATAAACCGCGCACGCTCATGACGCAGCATCTCGAACGGGGTCATACACTTGATGCCAAGGCCAATGCAGGCGTTGGGAATCTTGATCTTCTTCGTCGAGGCCGAGGCGATCTCGTGGGTGACGACTGTGTGACCGTGGGCAAGCGCGTGAGCCACGAGGTAAAAGTCGGCCACTTGGAGGAATGTGTTCACGGCGGCAGGTTCGTAGTTCTGACCTGCGGCCCAACCGCTCACCGTGCCCAAAGCCGGCAAGATGACGGCGTCGTGTTTGACGAAGAACCCGGGTCCGCGTTGTGTGACCCAATCGGAAAGTTCGTCGCCGCCGGCCTCAATTTCATCGCCGACCTTCTCGATGCTGAATACGAGACCCGCCCTGTTCGACGCAATGAGCCAGTCCCAAAAGGCGGGACAGAAGTCCAAACCGTAGTGCAGGTTCCTGGCCTGAATGAACACATCGGCGTCCAGCAGGTAACTCATCAGACGCCCACCCCCAGACTGCGCCCCAGTTCCTTGAAGGTTGACTGCTTCGAGAATCCAAGCATCCGAAAGGCATCATGATAGAGGGTGTGGCCTTCCAAGGTGCTTGTGACAAGCGCGGCGGCGAAGCGTTTGCTGGCGCGCGCGGCTTGCGTCAGATAGAAGTTGCCGCCGGTCCCGCGCGGAATGGCGCGCAGGCGTTCCACCTCGGCGTTGTAGGCATCCCAGAACTCCTCGCGGGTAAGTCCGCCCGCGTCATGAATGCGACGCAGAACAACGAGAGTGCTGACCTTGAAACGTCGGACCAAACGGCCGACTTCATCTGGCAGGCCGGCCGCTTTATTGTATTGTTGGTTCATCAGATCGATCGGCACCAGCAGTTCGGCCGCGACCTGATTGCACCAGCGTTCGACAGCCTGATCCGGCACGAACGCGGGCTGTGCGTCGGAAACCGCGGATTGTCCCAGCCAGACATGAGCCAACTCGTGGGCCAATGTGAACATCTGCGCCGACTTGGTGTCCGCGCCGTTGATGAAGACCAACGGGGCCAACTCGTCCGTCATCGCGAACCCCCGAAACTCCTCCGGATCGAGGTGGCGATGGTTGTTGTTGTGAACCACGCCGTTGCACATGATGAGAATGCCGAGATCGTCCGCCTGCCCGATAAAATGCCGCAGCGCGTCGGTCCACGTCGGCATCTGGCGACGTTCATCAACATCGAAACCGAGAGCTTTGCGCATCGTTGCAGCCGTTTGGGCGACATGACTCTGGAGGCTTACAGAACCGACAAACGGCAACGGCTGCTCGCCGATGGACCGGGCGTAATCCCGAAACCATTCCTGGCGCTGCTGACAAACGTAAATGGTGTCTAGCAAGTCCGGACTCGGATGTCCCACACTCTGGTTGTCCACTGTGCGGAAGTCAGGGATGGGCACTGTTTCCACCGGCGGCTCCGGAAGAAAGAAATAGCCTATGGGGGTGTAGGTGGCCTTGGCGAACTTCTCAAGCTGCTTCAGTGTCGGAAACTCTTCGCCACGTTCCCAAGCTGGAAAGCGGAGAAAACGTTCCGCGATGATTGCGGCGTCGAAACCCGCGCGTTCACACGCCCAACGAAACAACATCGGCTTGATTTCGACTCGGTTCACGCTTGCAGTCTGGTCCCTGGCCATCCTCACGTCAATCTTCCTGTCACCACTGCTGTGATCGGCACCGTCCGGTATTCCTGCAACCGCTCCACCGTAGATCACATCAATGGTTGTTGCGTTACACGCTGAGTGCGGAGTCTATGCTGCACCCCGCGGAGGGGCAAGGGCGAACCTCTTGAATCGCGCTACTACCATGGCCAATTCACGAACGGGGGGAAACGACTGCGTTTCAAGGGGCGTGTGGACGAAAAAGCCCGGAATTCATCCAGGAGGAAAACTTGTGGAGCCTCGTCGCCCTATTCACAGTATCAAACGCCAAGTCAACGGCTTAGACGCGCTCCTGAATTTCCCGTGACTTTCGCGTCGTCGAAGAACATCTCGTAGAAATCCCCCAGCCGGAACAGCAGCAGCGCGTCGCCGGGAATCTCCCGCTTGATGCTGGTCACACGCGCCATCTTCTCGCCAAGCAGGGAGAAGATTCCCTTGCTGCGCGAGTTGAATTTGCCGCTCGAACAACCGCGCGTGCTGTGGCGGCTGGTCTGTGACCGCCACCGGATCAGCCAGCAACAACTGTTGTTTGTCTCCGCGCGCATGGATGAGATCGGTCGCATGACCGGCGGCTGGCTTCAGAGCCTCAGTGGCGAGAAACCGCTGCCGTGACGTTCGCTCCGAATGCTTTCGGAGTTACCGGCCACGGCAGCCGCCGCGTCTTTTCCCCGGCTTCTCCGGGGCGTGGGCGGACCGGTTAGGCGACCTCTTGGCTCTGGCCGGAGAGGGCGCTTCCCCGTCCGGCATCGCGCCGTTTTCCGTTGAGCGCCTTGACGCGGAACCACCCGCACCCGCCAACACACAACGAAACCCGTTGTTATCGTTGCGATTGTCGGGATGGTTGTTGTTGCGGTTGGACGACAGCAGATTGCGCGGATCATTGTTGTTTCACGAACCGCCGCGCAACACACGGGCGCTTCCGCCAGCCGCTTCAACGCAAGCTAAATGTCTGATGTTGAGACCTGACCCCGAGCACGCCGAGCACGGTGCCGAATACGAGACCCGCCCTGTTCGACGCAATGAGCCAGTCCCAAAAGGCGGGACAGAAGTCCAAATCGTAGTGCAGGTTCTTGGCCTGAATGAACACATCGGCGTCCAGCAGGCAACTCATCAGACGCCCACCCCCAGACTGCGGGCGCAACTTGACACCCGCGCCAAGTCCCGAAAGGGACGGTCGAGAATAGCCCGGCGTTTCAACGCTGG
>DYDC01000351.1 GCA_020718125.1 Methylacidiphilum sp.
GGGGTTCATGGATTCCCTTCGCCGCCACGCGCGAGCAACGGGAGCAGGCCGGCAACCCGCGTCCGTCGCTTGGCGAGCGTTACGCTTCCAAGGAAGCCTGGCTGGCGCGCGTGACCGACGCCCTGCAACAACTCATCAAACAAGGCTACCTCCAAGCCGAAGACCTCGAACCTTTGCAGAAGCAGGCCGCCGTCCGCTGGGACTGGGTCACGAAACGAAAGCCCTTGTGATCTGCCAGACTGCGACCTGAAGAAACAGACACGGCCCGCAAGGTGAAGTCAGCGCCGGCGACCTCAGCTTCGCCATCGGCGGCACGAGCGCGAACAGCAACACCGTTCAAACGCTCGATTCATCTTTCGCCGACGCGGACACAGAAACGCTGCGCCAGAAGTTGAACGAGTTGATTAGCGCACTGAGGAGATGAGGCTGGCCCGCTGGCGCGACTTCGCGAGCTACAACGTGCAAAGCCAATGTGAAATCGAGGCGATTTGTCCGTCTTCCGTCAGATTGGCGGCGTTGTCGAGTTCGCCAGCCTGAAGCATAGACCAAATCTCCGAAGCCATTTTGGCTTCGATGGCTGCGCCGATAAAGAAGGTCTTTGGCTTGAGTCTGGCCTTCGCAAACGCTGTGTGGATTCGTCGCAAGGCCGTGCCGGCAGTTTTCCAGTGTTCATCCGCTCCTGCCGGATCAATGCCGCCTTTTAGTTCGCCCAGCGCGATGTATGACGGCCCGGATTTGTAAATCTCTTTTGAAACCATCTCAGGGCCGCAGTTGAATAAGCACATATCAACGTTGTTGCGAACCAGCGGAACTGTGAGGTTGTAGATCAGGGTTCGTGGATTCTCACCGGCATTCCAGCTAAGACCCCGCAACTGTTTCTCGATGTCGGCATCTTCTTCCGGCATGGCAGTCCACTCGGTTGCGCCCGAACGAAGCCAGCGGGAGCTTCTTCCGGCCAGCTTCAAGTGGGAAATGAGGGAGCGAGTAAGTTTACACTGTGCCATGAATCCACCGACATTTCGCATGGAGCCGCCGAGTGTGTCGCCCCGCGTCAGCAGAAAACGAAAGACGAGTTCCTCGACAAAGCTTGCGCCGGCTGGCTCAAGGAAATTGCGAATCAGGCCCAGGATCGCCTCTCTCTTGTCTGAATCCTGTAAATGATTTGTCGCCTTATCGGAAACTCCGGCTGCCGTGAGAAGGCCCGGTTGAATCTCCTCGATGGCCATCAGATCAAGTGGTGTCTTTGCCCGTGATGCAAAGGCTTTCAGTGCTCGCGCCTGCTCGACGAACGGCGTGGCGCGGCGATTTTTCTCAAGGGCCAAGGCAACGAATCCAGCGCGGATTGCTTCGTAGGTGGTTTCGAGACTCTTGCTGGACTTGAGATGTTGCAGGTAGGGCTTGTTCATGTCTATCGCTTGCGCCAGATGTAAACGCACTTGCGCAACGCTTCGCGCCCGTGCGCCCCCATTTGTTGGCTGCTGTTTCCTTTGCCATTTGGCAGGACAAGGATGTTCTCGACCTCGAAGCCGAGTTCGCGAGCCAGTTCGGAGAGGATGATGTCCACGGAAACGCTGGCGCCAGCGTAGCGCACGTTGTCGTTCACCATGATGAGAGGGGCATTGTGCTTGAGCACCCTAGCGCATTCGGCCATGACACAGGCCATCTCGTAAAAATATCCGCGCACCATGCGGGGGATGCCGTTGTTGTTCAACAAATCCAGTTGCTTCTGGTTTTCGAGGTAAGCGAGAATTGTTTGCAACAGACTTTGGCGGTTGGCAGCGGCGATCGCCCGCTGCCAGTTCGGATTCATTTCGAGAAGATTCTTGGCGCGATTCTCCACCGTGCAACTCAACATCTCCTGCCTCAACTTCACCAATCCAGCCTCGTTCACACCCAGCAACGCGAGTTCGAGCGCGTAGGTTCGCGTGTAGTCGTAGCGATTGCAGTAGGGCGGCGAAGTCATGATGCAGTCATAGTTTTCGCCGGACAACTTGGGCAAAATTTCCAAACACGACCCACTGTGAAGAATGATGTCCGTTTGCGCTTGGGCTTCCGCAAACAGGTCTTGTGGGACATCGGATGCGCGAAGGTCGGTTACGATGTCTTCCAGCTTTGCGCAAATGGCCTTGTCAAAGGTCAGGATTTCGCCCTTGTCGAAAATCTTTTTGCCTTGGCGTCTGCCGGAGCGGTAATCCCATCGCAAATACTGTCCATCCTTGCGCGTGAAGCTGATGACCTCCAGCACGCAAAGAAGCGCAAACAGAAGCACGGTTTGCACGTGTTCGTTTTCCTGCTCCAACGCGCCGAGGTAGCGGCCCATTGCCTCGACGGTCGCAACCGGATATGCGCCTTTCGTGATGCGAAGCTCGTTAATGGGGTGTAATCGTGCGGAGTTCGCCCACGGACAGGTCTTCGCCCATCGCGCGAGCGTCACGATGTCGTCCGGGGTGATCGCCCGGTCAATAAGTTGTTTGGTGGCGATAACGCGCTGGCCAATGGGCAGCAGTTCAATGCCCTCTGCTCGCATCCCAAACGCGCCTGCACCAAACAATGCCGTTCCGATTCCAGCGAACGGATCCAGCAGAACGCCGCCCGAAACCCGATACTTGTTCAGGAGAAACTCGACAAGCCCGGCAGAGAACGCCTCTTTGTATTTATACCAGCGATAAACGGCCCGCCCCTTATTCGCTTGGAAGCTGACTAGAGGTCGGCTCAGGGCAGGCTCAAGGCGAAGCTTGTCCTTGTAGCGGCTCTCGAACTCGGCGTTGAGTTTGTAGATTTCATCCAGCGCACGAGGATCGCCGACAGCTTCGACAACCGTATCAGCCGCCACCTCAACAACAGGCGCTAAAACGGCCTCAGCTTCGAGCTGTTGCAGAATGGCTGGGATTGCGCTCATCGCGTTTGCCATACCCTACAGTTAAACACTTTTCTTGGAAAGCAGCCGGTTCATGCCGCGCAGTGTAGGCAAAACGGCAGGCAGCGTCAACGGCGGCCAACGGTCACGGAGATTTTGCGGCGGTCGGTGAAGTCAGCGAGTCATCCTCACGCCCGCATCCATACGGACGCGATTTTGTTCATTACCACGGGCCTGTCGAATCTGGTAGAGTCCGCAAGT
>DYDC01000352.1 GCA_020718125.1 Methylacidiphilum sp.
AAACGCCTTGGCCCGCGCGGCCCACTTCGGGTCGTCCTTCAACAGATGGCCGTAGTCCTTCAGTGTCGAGCCGCAGCCGGAGGCGGCGATGACGATGTAATCCAGTTCCTCCGTCTCGAACGCGGCGATGTTGCGCCGGGCGCAGTCGCGGGCCTTCTCCAGATGCCCGCTGTGGGAGAAGATCGCGCCGCAGCAGCCCTGCGCGAGCGGCGTGACCACGTCGTAGCCGGCGCGGTTCAACAGCCGCGCGCTGGCCTCGTTGGTCGCGCCGAAGAGCACGCTCTGGACGCAGCCGGTGACGAAGCCCGCGCGGCCCCGGTGTCCCGTCGTCGCCGCGGAGAACTCCGGCAGCGCGTCGGACTCCGCGACATTGGATGGCAGCAGCGACAGGGCGTCGCGCGCGAACTTCGGCAGGAACTTCTCGATGCCAAGATGCCGGATGTATTTGATCGGCGCCGTCGCCAGCCGCATCCGCCACGGATACGGAAAGACCTGGTGGATGAACACGCGGCGCACCAGGAACTCGAACAGCGACCGCTTGTGATTGTGCTCGATGAAATCCCGCGTCGTCTCCAGCAGTTCGCCGTAATGCACGCCGGCCGGGCACGCCGGCTGGCACGCCAGGCAGCCCAGGCACATGTCAATCGGCGACACCGCCAGTTCGTCCAGCGCGGCGCGGCCGCTCTGGATCTGCCGCATCAGGTAGATGCGCCCGCGCGGAGACTGGTTTTCGTTGCCCGTCTCCAAATACGTCGGGCACGCCGCGAGGCACAGCCCGCAGTGGACGCAGCTCAACGCCGTCCGCTCGTCCAGGAACTGCTCAAGCCTTGGCGAGGGGCAGCTTGTGTTGGGGGTCGAACTCATTCTTCAGTTGTTCCATCAGCTTGAACGGCGGCGCCGACTTGGGCAGTTCGGGTTTGCCGCGGGAGTAGATAGTTCCGTTGCCGGCGCGGACCAGCAGCGACACCACGCCCGCGCCCAAGCCCTGGATCGCCGTCACCAGCTTCGAGGGCAGCACAGAGAACTTCTTCGCGGGCTGGCCTGCAGAGGCCGCCCCGGCCCAGAACCGCGCGTCGTAGTCGAGGCTGGATTCCGCGGTCACGCCGAGCTTCGACATCTGCGCGCACTGCCACTCGACCGTCTCACGGTCGCCTGCGAACCCGGTCACAACCGTCCAGTCGCCGGCCGCTTCGAGCCGGTGCAGGTCGAGCACTATGGGCATCAGCACGGACGTGTCCACCTTCTCCACAAACTCCGCCGCCGTCTCAATCGTCGGAAAACGCGCTTCGAGGAACCGCTCCAGTTCCGGCAGCGGCTGGACCTTGAACGTCGCCTCGCGCATCGTGCCCAGCTCGCCCTTCGCGCCCGTGAACAGCCGGCAGAGGTCGTAGCCCGCCGCGTTCTTCACCACCGCGCAGCCGTTCTTGATGACGCGGCCGTCTGCAAGCTGGACGCGGATGCCGATCAGGTGTTCGCGGATGGTGCCGTGGCCGTAACGGCGCGGGCCGCTGAGGTTGTGGTCCACGATCTCGCCCAAGGTCATGCGCTGAGGCTGCGGGGGATCCACCGGCAGCCACTGGCCGCGCTTGGCCAGGTGTTCCTGCAAAGCCGCCAGCGTCGTGTCGGCTGTTACCGACACGGTCAGGTCATCAGGAGCGTGGGCGGTGATGCTCATACAGCGGCCTGTTTCTTCGGCTTGAACGTCAGCCGACGCGCGCCGCCGGGGAACATCTTGTGCGGGTTGCAGCGGCCGTCGGGGTCGAATACGCGCCGCACGCGCTTCATCGCGTCGAGGTCGTCGGCGCCGAACTGCACGGCCATCAAGTCCGCCTTTTCGACACCGATGCCGTGCTCGCCGGTGACTGTGCCACCCAACTCGATGCACTTGCGGACAATCTCGATGCTGCACTCATACGCCTTCTCGACGTCGCCCGGCACGCGCTCGTCGTAGAAGATGATCGGATGGATGTTGCCGTCGCCGGCGTGGGCGACGTTGGCCACGCCGAGGCCGCGCTTCTTGCAGATGTCGTAGATGAACCGCATGATGTCCGGCAGCTTCGTGCGCGGCACCACGCCGTCCTGGGTCACGAAGTTCGGGCTGATCCGCCCGATCGCGCCGAACGCCCGCTTCCTGCACTTCCAGAGATCCGCGCGTTCCTCCTCCGTCCGGGCCGGACGCGTCGAGCGCACATGGTTCTTCCCAAAAATCTCGATCACACGCCGCAACTGGCGGTCCAGTCCCGCTTCGAGGCCGTCCAGTTCGAGGATGAGCACCGCGCCCGCGTCCATCGGCAGGCCGA
Organism: Methylacidiphilum sp.; assembly: GCA_020718125.1. Classification (GTDB taxonomy): domain Bacteria; phylum Verrucomicrobiota; class Verrucomicrobiia; order CAIQCK01; family CAIQCK01; genus JACRKA01. The sequence continues at coordinate 2,301 of DYDC01000352.1, forward strand.
CGTGATAGCCTTCCTCGACCGCGCGCGTGATGGGCTGGTCCATCAGTTCCATCGCGGCGGGGATGATGCCCGCGGCGATGATGTCGCTGACGGCCTGCGACGCGTCGTCCATCGAGTGGAAGGCGCCGAGCACCATGCGGAAGGCCTGCGGCGCCTTGATCAGCCGCACCACCACGCGCGTGATGATGCCGAACATGCCCTCGCTGCCGATCGCCACACCGCGCAGGTCGTAGCCGTCCACTTCCTCGCCGCCCTCGAACTCCGAGCCGAGCCACACGACCTCGCCATTGGGCAGCACCAGGTCGAAGCCGAGCACGTGGTTGGTCGTGACGCCGTATTTCAACGTGTGCGGCCCGCCTGCGTTGAACGCGATGTTGCCCGCGATGGTGCACGAGGGCTGGCTCGACGGGTCCGGCGCGAACATCAGCCCGCGGGCCTTGACCGCGTCGGTGATCCAGAGGTTCGGCACGCCCGCCTCCACCAGCGCGCGGCGGTTGCGGTAATCCACCTTCAGGATGCGGTTCATCCGCGACGTGCAGAGGATCACGCCGCCGTCCAGCGCCACCACCGCGCCGCTGAGGCTGGTGCCCGTGCCGCGCGGGATGACCGGGAGCTTGTGCGCGGCGCAGAGTTTCACGACGTCCACGACCTGCTGCGTGGTGCGCGGCAGCACGACGGCGTCGGGGGCGTTCTTCTCCATCATGTAGCCGTCGCACTCATAGACCACCAACTGCCGCGGGTCGGCGATCACCCCATCCTCGCCACAGATCGCGCGCAATTCCCTGACGACAGTTTCAGCGACGGCTGCCATGCGCACACTCTAGGAATTCCGCCAAAGCTTGTCGAGAGCTCTCGCGCTTCGTCCGCAAAGTC
>DYDC01000022.1 GCA_020718125.1 Methylacidiphilum sp.
TCTCAGCTCTCAGTTCTCAGCTCTCAGTTCTCAGCTCTCAGCTCTCAGTTCTCAACTCTCAGCTCTCAGCTCTCAGCTCTCAACTCTCAACTCTCAGCTCTCAACTCTCAGCTCTCAGTTCTCAACTCTCAGCTCTCAGCTCTCAGCTCTCAGCTCTCAGCTCTCAGCTCTCAGCTCTCAGCCCACAGCCAGCAGCAGCACCGGCGAAACCGCAGGCGGCAAAGACCGTCGTGCCGGCCGTTGGTTGGAGTTCACGCTTTGGCGTGCCGGGGCTGGGCAGGCTGAAGCCTGAACTCCAACGCTTGGCGCTCGCGGGGGCCGCTGTCATCGTCATTGCCATCGCCGGCTTGTTCCTCTGGTCTCCGTGGAAACAGAGTGGGCCGGCCGTCCCGGACGGCCAATCTATTGATGATCGCCGTGCGGGACGCACGGCCCACTTTGTTGCGCCGAAGCCGCCGCCAGCCAATCCCAAACTCGGCGACACGATGGTCGCAGCCGCCGGCATTGAGATGGTCTATATCCCGCCCGGCGAGTTCATGCTCGGCAGCACCAACGAAGAGCAAGCGTGGGCCGTGGCCAACGGGTTGAAAACGTCCCGGAATTGGAGGGCTGCGGTTGGACGGTTTGGACGCGACGGAAAAGGATTCGCACCCGGCCGTCCAGCCGCAAACGTTTCTTCCAATACTCCGCCCACTCCCGCGGATCGGTGATCCGCCGCAATGGAATCCTCGCCCTCCGCGCCGCCCCTGCGTCCGTCCAGCCAACCCCGATCTTCTTCAGCCGCCGCCCCAGTTCCCGCATCAGCCGCTCCAAATAGCCCGTCGTGGCCGGCGTGACCAGTCCCGTCTCCAGCCAGAATTCCAGCCACCGAAACATCCGCGCCCGTGCCGCCTCCAGCTACCCAGCCGCCTTCGGGGCTGGTTCGCTGAGCATGGGCAGGAACAGGAACCGCGCGTGCATGGTCTCGGTGACGGGGAAATCGCCGTCCTTCCAGCCGGGCCACGGGGCGCCGAAGTGGGTGTGTCGTGGTTCGACGCGGACGGCTTTAGCTGCGCGGTTCACTTGCCGGCAACGCGTTGCACGAGGCGGTCCAGGGTGAGGAATTTGATGCGGACGCCGCTGTATTGGCGTGTGAAGACGGGGCGCGCATCGGGAGTTGTCACGACCAACTCGGCTTTCGGATAGGCGCGGGCGAAGACCGTCATATTCGCCGGGTCGAAGTCGCGGGCGGACCACTTGCATTCGATGGCCAGCGGCGGCTTGCCACGCGGCTGCCAGATCAAATCCACTTCGTGACCCTGTTTGTCGCGCCAGTAACGCAGGTCCGCCGTCTGAAGTTGCGCGATGAGTTCGTTGAGAACGTAGTGTTCCCACAGCCGGCCCAAGTCGTCGGGGCGCAGGTGGGTCCAGCCGCGATAGGCACACACAAAACCGGTGTCGAAACCATAGACCTTCGGGGCGGCGATGATTTCCGTGCTGCGGCGGGAACTGAATGGCCGCAGCACGAGGGCCACCGAGGTGGCTTCGAGGACAGCGAGGTAGTTGCTGATGGTCGTGCGGCTGACTTCGCAGGGCGCGGCGAACCGGGTCGCTTCAAAAATCCCGCCGCTCTGGGCCATGAGCAGCTCCACGAAGCGTTGAAACGACGCGCGGCGTTCCAGACGGAAGAGTTCCTGGATGTCCTTGGCCCAGTAGGCATCCATCCATTCCTGGAAATCGCGCTCCGGCGGTTCGGGCGACAGGAAGAAGGGTGGCAATCCGCCATGCAGGAGCCGGTGCGGAAGATCGGTGTCGCCGAAGCCGGCCAGGTCCGCCTCGATCATCGGCGTGAGCCACAGTTCGGTTTTGCGACCGGTCAGGGTGTCGCCAAAACGGCTGCTGGCGCCGAGGGTGGAGGAACCGGTGGCCAGGATGCGAACGGTGGGAAAGTGGTCGGCGGCAATCTTGAGCAGTTCGGAAGGATTGGGCAGGCGATGCACCTCATCGAGGGCCACACGTTTGCCGCGCAGCCCCTGCAGGAACGCTTCCGGGTCTTCCATGCCGCGCCGCACACGGGGAAGTTCGCAGTCGAAATACTCGGTGTTGGCGAGGGATTGCGCGAGGGAGGTCTTGCCGGCGCGGCGGACGCCTCGCAACCAGAGAATGGAGCGGCGTCGCCACTGTTGTTCAACCCGTTCGAGCCAATGCCGGCGTTTAACCATCGGGCGACAGGATAGCGTTTGGTATAACTAAACGCAAGTCTATTGACCTTTAGCATTCAACCGCCTGCCAACCTTTTTGATGCCGCGCCTTCGCGGCCGGGATCGTTGAGCATGGGCAGGAACAGCAACCGCGAACGCATGGCCTCGGTGACTGGGAATATCACCTCGCCGCGTTGTTCGCGGTTGCCGCGCCATTTGCATCGGCGGCCGGGATGCCGCTGAAACGCGCGCAACTGCCGGGCGCGCGGCAAGGCCGTCACGTTCGAAGCGCAGATCGGCGACCGCGTCCGCAGGCTCATCTCCAATCCCTCCGGCGAACCGTTGCTCGTCCGCGACCTCAAGCCCGACTCGGCACTGGTGTGCATCGAGGCGCTCAACGGCAAACAAACGGTCGAGCAGGCCCGAAGCTGGCGAACTGAGCGGGTTGCCTGAAGGTGTTGTGCGGCTAGGACGCGGTGGGCTTGGCGCGGTAGGCGATGACGCGGACTTTCTCCAGCGTCACGAGGCCGTCGCCGACCATCTGGTCCAGTTCAGGCAGGAATTCCTGGATTCTGTCCTCCCGGTCTACGATCTCGATGATGACCGGCAGGTCTTCGCTGAGGCGAAGGATTTTAGCCGTATGCAGGCGCGAGTGCGCGCCGAAGCCCATCGGCCCGCGCAGCACCGTCGCGCCCGCGAGGCCGCGCTCGCGTGCCTTGAGCACGATCGCCTCGTAGAGCGGCTGATGATGCCACTTGTCGAGTTCGCCGATGAATATCCGCAACAATGTGCCTTCGCCTTCGAGTTTCATGGGAGTAGGTCAGAGGTGGGAGGTGTCAGGTTTTTTGCAGCCACAGCGCGCAGACGCGGCCGAGATAGACCGCCAGCAGACAGAGGATGTTGGAGCCGATGATGTTTGCCGCGACCCACAGCCACTCGGCGTCGCGGGCGAGGTTGAGCGTCTGCAAGCCGTAGCTGGAGAAGGTTGTATAGCCGCCGCAGAAGCCGATCAGCCAGAAATCCCGCCATTCCGGTTTCAGCCACGCGCGGCCCATCGCCGGGCCGGACACGGTGGCGATAAAACCAATGAGGAAACAACCGCTGACGTTGACCAGCACCGTGCCGAGCGGAAAGACAGCGGCCCACGGCGGGTGTCTGCCATGATGCTCCGAAATCAGGCCGTTGACGCCATAACGTGCCAGCGTGCCGATGGCGCCACCGAGTGCGAGTAAACAAAGCTTAACCATCGCTCTGGCTCCTACGCTTCGTCAGCCGTTTCATCAAGAAAGAAACCGGACGGGTTTTCCTCCCGCGTGGCATGACTCGTTTTCAAGGAGCCGCTGGCGGCGGCAGGGGCTTCGTCACCGGTTGGGCGCTGTAGCCGTGACAGTCCACCAAGTAAAAAGTCCGAATGGTGTGTTGGTGCGTGGAAACCTCGACGGGTTTCGGCGGGCCGACCCGCTGGAAGCGGCTCGCCAACAATGCAAGATCCTTCCGGCGGGGTCGGGTGAGGACGGCAATCGCCGGGCGCCCTTGGAGAGTGCGCAGGTCGGTCCAGAACCGGTAGCCCACGCCCATCGAACCGAGCGCGTAATCGTTGATGCATTCATCGGCCTGGCCGGTGTAGAAGCCCATTTCCGCCGCGATGAAATACCGGTCAACGTCGAGCACGAAAGGCTTCTGGCCGGTGGTCTGTGCCAGGCCGGCCTGGGCGGCGCTGACCTCGCGCGCCAGTTGTCGCCAGCCGCCCGCCTCGCCGTAGGGGATCCGTGGAAAACCCCACCCCAGCCAGATCAATTGCGCGATCATGGCCAGGATGGAGGCAGCGCCTCCGATCCAACCCGCGAGTCGCCAGCGTCGCCGGACCGGCTCGGAGGGGTCACCGAGGCGTTCGGTCCAGAACGCGGCAGCGGCCGGCAGCAGCGACAGGAACGCCGGCACGGTCCAGTTGGGCCTGACGCTCACAGTGATGCTTTCAACCGCGAAGAACAGCAACAATGGCAGGCTGAAAGCCGCCGCGAAGCTCCAGTTCTCCCGCCGCATGAACCAGCCGCGACGCACAGCAACTACTGCCGCGGCCGCCATCAATGCGAACAACCACGGCGTGCAGAGGCCGGCCTGAATCAGCCAGAACCGCAGGGAGTGATACAGGACGTGGGGCTGCATCTCAGAAGTGCGCGAAGGGTGATAGAGGAACGAAGCCCACTGATGCTGGGCATTCCAGATGATCACGGGACTGAACACCGCCACGCTGATGGCCAGCGCCAGCCACGGTTGCGGGCGAAGCAACCAAAACCGAAGGCGTGGCGACAGCAGCAGCCACAACATCAGCGAAGCCCCCAGGATCCCGGCGGTGTATTTGGACAGCATCGCGCACCCGACCCCCACCCCGGCCCAGAGCCACCAGCCCGTGCGCTGCGTTTGCACCGCCTTGGTGATCGCATGGAGCGTCACCATCCAGAAGAAAATCAGCGGCGCCTCCGTCATGGCGAAAAAACTGGGCGCAAAAAACACCGGCGCAAAATTGAACAACACAACCGTCCACCACCCCGCCCTCTCCCCGAACCAGAGCCGGGCTGTCAACCATTGCAACCACCAGGAACCGAGCCAGAGCAGCACCGGACACAACCGCACCGCCATCTCGCCCTTGCCCAACAACGCCGTCCCAATCCACACCATCCAGGCCACCATCGGCGGGTGATCGAAGTAACCCAAGTCGGGGTGTTGGGAGTAAACCCAGTAGTAGGCCTCCTGCGGGATCAACTCCATCCGCGCCGCGCAGATCAGACGGACGACCAGCAGCGCCAGGCCGGCCAGGCCAAGCCACATCCACGCCGATCGCAGAGGAGACGCCACGGGATACGCTGGGCCGTCAGGCATTGCGCAGTTGGTAACACGCCAGCCCCGCTGAAACAAGGACTCAACAACACCTGCGACAGCGGATTGTGCCGCGCCTCACCGGATCGGCGAGTAATCGGTGGCGGTCATGAACGCCGACTCGACCTTGTCCACCAGCTTGCCGTTGACCCCGGAGGCGTTCTTCGCGGCGATCCAGTCCGGGTCGGCGAAAAAGGCCTCCCACGACTTCTCTCGCGCGCCCCGGTTCGGGTAGGCGAGGATATAGACGAGCTTCTCCTCGTAGTTGCCGTCCTTGTCGAGCGGCACCCAGTAGCCGACGATCTTCATGCCGTGCTTGATGAACAGCGCGTTGGTGTGCGCCCGGAACCGCAGGTGCAGCTCCTCCAGCTTGCCCGGCGCGGCGTAATACGTCCGCATCTCGAAACAACGCGAGCCTTTCGCCAGCGACGGGCTGGGCGCGGGCGGCGCGGCGGGCGCGTCGGCGGCGCGAACGGCTGCCGCGGCGAAGACGGCGGAAATAATGCAAACGAGGATGGTTTTCATGGCGGCGGCAACTTTACCGGCGCGCCGGCCCGAAGCAACGATGAAGTTGCGGCTGCAACCGTCCGGTTTGCTTTTCGCGCGCGGTTCAGTCACTCTCCCGCGGCGCGATCCGAAAATACCGGCGTTGGCACGGATGAGCCTTTCCCGGCGCCGAAACGAAACCGTTCGCCACGCTGGAGCTGGCACGTGACGCGGCCCGCGAACTGAAGAGTCGTGACAATGTCACGGTTCTTGTCCGTCGTGGCACATACGCCTTGCCGCACACCCTGAAACTCGACGCGCGAGACAGCGGCGTTACTTGGCGCGCCTACAAGAACGAGAAACCGCTGCTCATCGGCGGCAAGACCGTCAGCGGATTCGAGCCGTGGAAGGGCGGCATCCTCAAGGCCAACGTCGGCGCGCAGGGCGTGACGAACGCCCTCCGCCAGCTTTTCTTCGACGGCAGGCGGATGCATCTGGCGCGCTACCCGAACTTTGATCCGCACAACCCCTGCGGCTACGAGCGCGGCCCGATCGGCCCGCCAGTGCGGCGTCACGGGCGCCCGCAACCGCGCGACTGGAAACGTCGCCGGCTCGAAGACCGGTCGCGACCCGCGCCGGCGGCCAGTTTCAGACGAGGGGAAGGACGATGATGTGGAGGCTGCTTCGGCAGGCGGCTCGGCGCCGTAGAACGGATTTCCAAATCCGTTCCCGAACGAACGCGGGCGTTCTACGGCGCTTACTTCGGCTCGTCCGCTTCTTCCTTCAAGACGGTGAAGCCCGCTTTGCCGCCGCGGTTGTAGTGGAGGAGGACGCCGCGCTTGGGGTCGGCGGCGGCAATGGCGGCGTTGAATTCCTTCACCGTGCGGACCGTTTTGTGGTCCACTTCGGTGATGATGTCGCCGGGGAGGATGCCCTTCGCGTCGGCGGGTGAGTTGTCCGTGACGGCGGTGACGATGACGCCCTCGGTGACGGTGACGCCGGATTTTCCGGCCAGTTCAGGGGTCAGGTTTTTGACGGCAATGCCGTAGTTCCTGGCCGCCCTGGCAGCGGGCGATTCTTTGGATTCGACGGCGGCGCGTTTCTGCTCGACGGGCATTTCGGCGGTCTTGACGGCGACTTTCAGGGTCTTGCCGTCGCGGAAGACGTCGAGGGTGATGTTGTCGCCGATGCGGGTGGCGAGGATGGCTTGCTGGAGTTCCTTGGTGTTGCGGACGGGATGGCCGGCAACGGCGGTGACGATGTCGGCATGGCGAAGGTCGGATTTCGCGGCGGGGCCGGTCGGGACGATGCCGCGGATAAGGACGCCTTCCTTCGGGCCTTTGAGGTATTCGCGGAGGTCGTCGGATTCGGAGACGGAGTCAATTTCGACGCCGAGCCAGGGGCGGATGACGCGCTTGTTGGCGATGAGCTGGTCGGCGACGCTGCGGGCCATGTTGCTGGGGATGGCGAAGCCGATGTTGGTGCGCAGGCCGCGGATGAGGGTGTTGATGCCGATGACTTCGCTCTCGATGTTGACGAGCGGGCCGCCGGAATTGCCGGGGTTGATGGAGGCGTCGGTCTGGATGTAGTCCTCGTAGGCGCTGCCGCCGCGGCTCATGAGGCCGGAGCGGCCCTTGGCGCTGACGAAGCCGACGGTGAAGCTGTAGTCGAGCTGGAACGGCGCGCCGATGGCGATGGCCCACTGGCCGACGCGGACCTTGCTGGAGTCGGCGAAGCGCGCGGCGGGCAGGGCCTTTGCGTCAATCTTGATGACGGCGAGGTCCGTGCGCTCGTCGCTGCCGACGACGGTGGCGGGGAACTTGCGGTCGTCCTTGAGCCGGACGGTGATTTTCTCGGCGTCCTGGATGACGTGGGCATTGGTGAGGATGTAGCCGTCGGCCTGGACGATCAGGCCGGAACCTTCGGCGGGTTCGAGGACGGGCGGATGGTTCTCCGGCAGCTTCCCGCGCGGCGAGCGTTCGGGCCATTTGTGCTCACGGAAGAAATGCTCCAGCATTTCCTCGACGGTCATGTCGTTGGAGTCGGCGCGCTGCATGACGGTGATGACGGCGACGGCCGGGCTGACGGTCTCGGCGACCTTTTCAAAAGCGTTCTGGAGCTGGCGGGCGACGGCGATGTCGCCGTTGCCGGGCGTGTCGGCGGCGAACAGCGCGGGCGTGGTCCACGCCGTGGCGGCAATCAAACTGGCGACGATGAATTTGCGCATCGCGGCGAACTATAGATGAAGTTGGGCGATGTGCCAGCGGTAAAGCGACTCGCATTTGAAGCAGGGCCGGGTAAACTGCGGGCGCATGAATGCCAGGACGATCACATCGGCATTGCGCGACATCGCAGACGAGAAAGACCCGGCGTTGAGGAGCCAAAAACTCGCGTCGCTCTGCTCGGCGGTGTTTCGTGAACGGGGCATCGAGCTGGTCGTGGTGGGCGGGTCCGCGATCGAGTTTTACACGGAGGGCGCCTACACTTCCGGTGACGTGGACTTGTGCCTGTTGGAGGCGGCTTCGCTGCCGTTGCGGTTGCGGCAGGAATTGATGGGCCAATTACGGGCATCTGGCGGCCCGCGAAGCTGGCGCGTGGCCGGGATGTTTGTGGATCTGCTCGGCCCGGTCGAGATGCTTGCCCGGACGCCTGTGCGACGGCTCGCGGCGCCTTACGGCGTCACCAACGTGGCGCAACCCGAGGAGCTTCTGGTTGAGCGCGCGCTCATTTCTGTTTATCCCCAACCGAATGCCGGGGCGCGAGCGACAGCCAGAAAACTGCTGGCCGTGGCGTTGCGCGGCCAAGTGAAGCTTGAATGGGATGAAGTGTGGCGGCTTGCGAAGCTGCCCGAATACCGTATCCTGCCGGAGTGCAAGTCGCTCGTTTGCGAGGTGGCCCGTGAACTCAAAATCCAAAGCCCCCCCAATCCCGATTGACAAGCCCATCAGTTGGAGGGATTGGCTCCGCGGTCGTCGCGCCCGGCGCGAGACGGGCAATCTCGTCGCGCCGGAGATCATCCGTCGCAAGTCCAGTTCCAGCGACCGGCGTCTGCGGGAATTGTTCAAGGGTGACCGCGGCCTGCCGTTCACACCGACGAAGAAGCTCAGGTGTCGTTGACTGGAGCCGTTGCCTGTTTGTTGCGGTCAGGATGGGGGGAGGGATTGACTCTGTTTGGGGGCGTCTCTATCCTGCGGCCCGATTTTTCAGCGCGTTGCGATGAGCTTGCCGGTCGAATTGTTTTTGTGCCTGCGCTACCTGAAACCGAAACGGTCGTTCGTTTCGGTGATCACGCTCATTTCGGTGGTGGGCGTGCTGCTCGGCGTGGCGGTGCTGATCGTTGTGATGGCGGTGATGAGCGGGTTCGACCGCGACCTGCGGGCGAAAATCCTGGAGATGAACGCCCACATCATCGTCACGAACAAGGCAATCATCGAGAATCCCGGCCCCGTGCTCGCCACGATCCGAAAGACGCCGGGCGTGACGGCGGCGTCGCCCTACGTGTGGGGGCCGGTGTTGATCGAGTTCGAGCGCAAGGCGTTCACGCCCTACGTGAAGGGGATTGATCCCGCCGCCGAGGGCAAGGTCACCGATATCGGCCGCTACATCCAGAAGGGCGCCTACGACCTCAGCGGCCAGAGTGTGATCATCGGCACGGAACTGGCCAAGCAGTTCAACGTCTTCCCCGGCGACAAGCTCACGGTGTATTCGCCGAAGAATTTCCAACAACGCAAGGAGGTCTATCTGCCGGTGGAGTTGACGGTCAACGGCATCTCCAACTCCGGTCTTTACGAGTATGACCTCGGCATCATGTTCACCTCGCTGTCGGTGGCGCAGGAGCTTTACAACCTCGGCAAGGGCGTGCACGAGATCGCGGTGATGGTCGAGGGCGGCGACGAGCCGAAGCGTTGCCAGGCGGCGGCCAACGCGCTGAACGCGACGTTGCAGCTTCCGCTGCGGGCGGAGACGTGGATGCAGCGCAACCAGCGGCTGCTGATGGCGCTGCAGGTGGAGAAGAACGTCATCTTCTTCATCAACTTCTTCATCATCATCATCGCGGCGTTCGGCATCTGCTCGACGCTGATCACGATCACGGTGCAGAAGACGCGCGAGATCGGCGTGCTGAAGGCCGTCGGCACACCGTCGGCCAGCGTCATGGGCATCTTCATCCTGCAAGGCTTCGTCGTCGGGGTGATCGGCACGTTGTTGGGGCTGGCCTCGGGCATCCTGCTGGTGCAATTCCGCAACCCGGTCAACCGCTGGCTCTCCAGCAGCCTCGGCGTCGAGCTGTTCCCGCGCGAGGTCTATAACTTCGCGGAGATTCCCGCCCAGGTGAACATGCCGGACGTGCTGTGGATTTGCGGCGCGGCGCTGGTCATCTGCACGCTGGCGGGCCTGGTGCCCGCGTTCCGCGCGGCGCGGCTCGATCCGGTGGAGGCGTTGCGCTATGAGTGACGCCGCCGACGTAACAGGATCGTCACGCGCACCGGGCGCGAATGGGGACATTTTAATTGCGCGGGGTTTGCGCAAGACCTACTATCCCGGCTCCGCGCCGCTGGAAGTGCTCAAGGGCATTGATTTGAACGTGCGGCGCGGCGAACGGCTGGCCATCGTCGGCGCGTCGGGGGCGGGCAAGAGCACGTTGATGCACCTGCTCGGCGGTCTGGACCGCCCGTCGGCCGGCGATGTCGCGGTGGATGGGGTTTCGATCTTTGGTCTGCCCGCGGGGCAGTTGACGCGGTTCCGGAACCGGCAGGCCGGCTTCATTTTCCAGGCGTATCAGTTGCTGCCGGAGCTGACCGCGCAGGAGAACGTCGCGCTGCCCGGCATCGTTGCGCGCCGGGCCGATGGCGACGTGCAGCGCCGCGCGGCCGAGTTGCTCACGCTGGTGGGCCTCGGCGGCCGGCTGCATCATCGCCCGGTCGAGATGAGCGGCGGCGAGCAGCAGCGCGTGGCGATTGCGCGCGCGCTGGTCAACGACCCGCCGTTGTTGTTCGCGGACGAACCGACGGGCAACCTCGACTCGGCCACCGGCGGGGCGGTGATGGATTTGTTGTTGCGCTTGCAGCGCGAGCGCGGCATGACGCTGGTGATGGTGACGCACGACGCGGCCAACGCGCGCCATTGCCAGCGGGTCGTGGAGATTCGCGACGGCGTCCTGACGGGCGCCCCGCACCAGGAAACAGGAGTCCAGTGAAGATCTACATTGACGGAAAATTTTACCCGGAGAAGGACGCGAAGATCTCGGTCTTCGACCACGGATTGCTCTACGGCGACGGCGCGTTTGAGGGCATCCGCGTCTATAACGGCCGCATCTTCAAGCTCGCCGAGCACCTCGACCGGCTCCGGGCGTCCGCGCAGGCCATCGTGCTCAACCTGCCGATGTCGCGCGAAGCGTTGACGGAGGCGGCCGTCGAGACGTGCCGGCGGAACAAGCTCCGCGACGGCTACATCCGGCTCGTGGTCACGCGCGGCGTGGGCTACCTCGGCCTCAGCCCTTACAAGTGCAAGAAGCCGACGGTGTTCATCATCGCCGCGACCATCGAGTTGTATCCGGAGAAGGTCTATCGCAAGGGCATGAAGCTGGTGACGGTCGGCACGACGCGCACGTCGCCCGCGGCGCTCAGCCCGAACGTGAAGTCGCTCAACTACCTCAACAACATCATGGCCAAGGTCGAAGCGCTCCACGCGGGCGGCGACGAGGGCTTGATGCTCAACGCGCAGGGTTATATCGCCGAGTGCACTGGCGACAACGTGTTCATTCTGAAGCGCGGCGTGTTGTTGACGCCGCCGACGTCCGCCGGCGCGCTCTGCGGCATCACGCGGCAGACGGTGATGGACCTCGCCGGCGAAGCCGGCATCCCGGTGCGCGAGGAGAATTTCACGCGCTACGACATTTTCACGGCCGACGAGTGCTTTCTGACCGGCACGGCGGCGGAGGTCGTGCCGGTGCGTGAGCTGGACCGCCGCGTAATCAGCGGCGGGCGGCCCGGCCCGGTGACGACCGAGTTGATGCGGCGCTACAAGGAGTTGACAGCGCGCAACGGCACTCCAATTTACGCCTAGCCCATCCGGCACGACGCATCATGCTTTGCGACATCTGCAAGGAAAACGAAGCCACCGTCCACTTCTCCCAGGTGGTTGGCGACAAAGTCCGCAAGATTGACATCTGCGAAGCTTGCGCGAAGGCCAAGGGGTTGACCGATCCCGGCAGTGTCGCGATGCTCGGCGACATGCTGGGCGAGTTTGCCGGCGAGCAGATGCCCGCCGAAACCGAGAACCTGCGCTGTCCGGCCTGCGGGTTCACGCTGGCCAACTTCAAGAAAACCGGCCGGCTCGGCTGCGGCGAGTGTTATGTGACCTTCGAGGGCGGCCTGAAGTCGCTGCTGAAGGCGATGCACAAGGGTGAACGCCACGTGGGCAAGACCCCTGGCAAGGCCGCCACCGCGCGCGACGTGACCGACCGCATCAAGGCGCTTGAAGACGACTTGCAGCGCGCCATTGCGGATGAGCGTTACGAGAACGCCGCTCAAATCCGCGACGAGATTCGCGCGATCGAGACGAAGACAATGCCCAAGCCCGCCAAGTGACGGCGCGCCACTGGGTGCCGACGCGACTTTGAGGAAACAACCGACGTGACTGACAATCCGCAACAAATGGTGGTGATGAGCAGCCGCGTGCGGCTGGCGCGCAACCTCCAGGGCGCGCCGTTTCCCGGATGGGCCAAGAAGACCGACCGCCAGCGGGCGCTGGAGGTGATCATGGGGGCGGCTGTTGCGTTGCCTGAAATGCAGGGCTGCCTCTCGCGGTCCATGGACAGTTTCACCGTCTTGGAGAAACAGTTGCTTGTCGAGAAGCATCTCATCAGCCGCGAGCACGCCGCCAAGAACGTCGGCAGCGGCGTTGCGATCAACAAGGCCAAGACCATCAGCCTGATGATCAACGAGGAGGACCACTTGCGAATGCAGGCGCTGCTGCCCGGCTTCTGTCTGGGGGAGGTCTGGGAGACCATTGATCGCGTGGACTCGGGACTGGAGTCGAAGCTCGACTACGCCTACTCCCCGAAGCTCGGCTACCTCACCGCCTGCCCGACCAACGTCGGCACCGGCATCCGCGCCAGCGCGATGTTGCACCTGCCTGCGCTGGTGATTGCCGAGCAGATCAACCAGGTCATCCAGGCCGTCAACAAACTCGGCCTCGCCGTGCGCGGCCTCTATGGCGAAGGCACCGAAGCCTCCGGCAACCTGTTCCAGGTCTCCAACCAGACCACCCTCGGCGAGCGCGAACAGGACCTGATCGAACGCCTCCGCAAAGTCATCAACCAGATCATCGAGCACGAACTGAACGCCCGCCAGACATTGATCGAGAAACGTCCCCACATGATCTACGACCAGGTCGGCCGCGCCTACGGCGTCCTGACCAATGCTTGCATCCAGACCTCCAAGGAGGCCATGAACCTCATCTCAATGCTCCGGCTGGGCCTCGATCTCGACCTCATCCGCGGCTTGAACCACGGGTTGATTGACGAACTGTTCCTGACCACGCAGCCCGCGCACCTCCAGAAACGATCCCACCAGAAGCTGACCGCCGAGCAGCGCGACGTGCGCCGCGCCAGCCTCCTGCGCGAGCGGTTGAAGGACGTGCAACGCCCCAAGCTTCTCGCCCCCGGTTTTCCACCCGCTGAAGACGCCGCCGACGAGGGAAAGACGGACATCGCTTGACGCGGAGGGCGGCGGCGTGATTGACAGCTTCGCAAAAACAGCTTTAGATTCGCGCGCAGCTTACCGAAAGACTTATAGAGCATGATGGAAGGGATGAACAATTTTACGCCGCGGGCGCAGCAGGCCCTCGCGCTCGCGCGCAAGGAGGCCGACCGCTTCAACCACAACTACGTCGGCACCGAGCACCTGTTGCTGGGCCTCATCAAGCTCGGCCAGGGCGTTGCCGTCAACGTGCTCCAGAAGATGGGCCTCGACCTCGAGACCGTCCACATGGAGGTCGAGAAGCAGGTGGGCACCGGCCCCGACCAGAAGGTCATGGGCAGCATTCCCTACACGCCCCGCGTCAAGAAAGTGCTCGCGCTCGCGGGCAAGGAGGCCCGCGCGCTGAGCCACTCCTATGTTGGCACGGAGCACATCCTGCTCGGCCTGCTCCGCGAGGGTGACGGCGTGGCCGCGCGGGTGTTGAAGAACCTCGACGTGGACATCGAGCGCTCCCGCAACGAGATACTCAAGGAACTCGACCCGAACTTCCAGCCGCCCGAAGGCGAAGGCGCGCCCGCCGGCCACGGCGAAGGGGGCGGCGGCGACAAGAAAGAAGTCAAGACGCCGGCGCTGAAGGCGTTCGGCCGCGACCTGACCGAGCTGGCCCGCAAGAACGACCTGGATCCCGTCATCGGCCGCAAGAACGAGATCGAGCGCGTCATCCAGATCCTGTGCCGCCGCACCAAGAACAACCCCGTCCTCATCGGCGAGGCGGGCGTCGGCAAGACCGCCATCGTCGAGGGCCTCGCTCAGGAAATCATCAAGGGCAATGTTCCCGAAATCCTCCGCGAGAAGCGCGTCATCATGCTCGACCTCGCGTTGATGGTCGCCGGCACGAAGTATCGCGGCCAGTTCGAGGAGCGCATCAAGGCCGTCATGGACGAGATCAAGCGCTCCAAGAACGTCATCCTCTTCCTCGACGAGCTGCACACCATCGTCGGCGCCGGCTCGGCCGAGGGCGCGATGGACGCGGCGAACATCATCAAGCCGGCCCTTTCCCGCGGCGAACTCCAATGCGTCGGCGCCACCACGATGACGGAGTATCGCAAATACATCGAGAAAGACGCCGCGCTCGAACGCCGGTTCCAGACTGTCAAGGTCGAAGCCCCCAGCGTCGAGGAGGCCGTGCAGATTCTCAAGGGCCTCCGCCCGAAATACGAGGAGCACCACCGCGCGAAGTTCGACGACACGGCGCTGGAGGCGGCCTCGCGGCTCTCCGACCGCTACCTGTCGGGACGGTTCCTGCCGGACAAGGCGATTGACGTGATGGACGAGGCCGGCGCGCGCGCCCGCATCAAGGCGCTGACCCGCCCGCCGGAAATCAACGAGGTCGAGAAGGAATTCACCGACCTCAAGCAGCAGAAGGAAAAGGCGATCCAGGAACAGGATTTCGAGAAGGCCGCCGCGCTCCGCGACAAGGAGAAGCAGGCCAAGGAAAAGCTCGACCGCCTGCTCGAGACCTGGCGCGGCACACGCGACGAGAAGCGGGTCCCCGTCACGGAGGAGGACATCGTGCAGATCATCTCGAGGTGGACCGGCGTCCCCTTGAGCCAGATGGCCGAGACCGAGGCCCAGAAGCTCCTTCACATGGAGGACGAGTTGAAGAAACGGGTCATCGGCCAGGACGAGGCGTGCGGCGCGATCAGCAAGGCGTTGCGGCGCTCGCGGGCTGACCTGAAGGACCCGCGCCGACCCATCGGCTCGTTCGCGTTCCTCGGCCCGACCGGCGTGGGCAAGACGCTGCTGGCCAAGGCGCTCGCCGAGTTCATGTTCGGCAACCAGGACGCGCTCATCCAGCTCGACATGTCGGAATACATGGAGAAGTTCAACGTGTCGCGGCTGGTCGGCTCGCCGCCGGGCTACGTCGGCTACGAAGAGGGCGGCCAACTCAGCGAGCGCGTCCGGCGCCGGCCCTACTCGGTGGTGCTCTTCGACGAGGTCGAGAAGGCCCATCCCGACGTGGTGAACATGCTCCTGCAAATCCTCGAAGACGGCCGGCTGACCGACTCCCTTGGCCGCAGCGTGGATTTCCGCAACACCGTCATCATCATGACTTCCAACGTCGGTGCCGACGTGCTCAAGAAAGGCACGACGATGGGTTTTGGGGTGCCCACGGAGTCGGCGAACTACGATGCCATGAAGGTCAAGTTGTTGGAGGAGGCCAAACGGGTTTTCAAACCGGAGTTCCTCAACCGCCTCGACGACACGATTGTCTTCCGCATGCTGACGAAGGAGGACATGGCCAGGATCATTGACATCGAAGTCGGGAAGGTGTCGGAGCGGCTGAAGTTCAAGGACATCCATATCCGCCCCACCGAGGCGGCGAGGAACTTCCTGATCGAGAAGGGCTACGACCCCGCTTACGGCGCGCGGCCGTTGCGGCGCGCGGTCGAGCGCTATCTCGAGGAACCACTGGCCGAGGAGATCATGCGCGGCGGCATCAAACCCAGCGAAATTGTCGAGGTCGGCTTCGCCGACGGCAAGCTGACGTTCCACCAACTGGCCATCAACGCGTCGTAGCGGCGGCTGACAGCCGGCAAAGACAAGCGATCCTCACCTGAGACGACCATGATTGTAGCGATTGTGCTGGCAGGCGGATCGGGCCGCCGCATGGGCAATGACGTGGACAAGCTGTTCCTGAAGCTGGGGGAGGTGCCGCTCATCGCGCACACGCTGGCCAGTTTCCAAAACTGCCGGCCCATCAAGCGCGTCATTTTGGTGGTGCGCGGCGACCATCACACCCACGGCGAATACCAGAGGGTGGTGCGCGACCTTCGCATCTCGAAGGTGCTGTCTATCATCAGTGGCGGGCCGGAGCGGCGCGACTCGGTCTGGAACGGACTTCGCGCCCTGCCGGCGGGCGTCGAGATCGTCGTCATCCACGACGGCGCGCGGCCCTGCGTGCCCGACATGCTCGTGGAGCAGACCATCGCGTCAGCGCGGAAGTTCGGCTCCGGCGTGGCCGCCTGCAAGATCTCGGACACGATCAAGGAGGTGGACAACCAGGGCAAGATCACCGCGACCGTGCCGCGCGAGAAACTCTGGGCCGCCCAGACGCCCCAGACTTTCAAATACGACCTCATCCTGCGCGCCTATCGCGAGGCCATGCAGAAGGGCGCGCCCATCACCGACGACGCGGCCGCGCTCGAACTGCTTGGCGAGCCGGTTCACATCGTCGAAAGCCTCTCCACCAACATCAAAGTCACGACCCCGATGGACGTGGAGATCGCCAAGGTCCTCCTGCCGGCAAAGGCAACGGTCGCTCCCGCCGGCGTGCCTCCCGGCACGTTCTACTTCAGCCGCTCCATCGAGCGCCAGTATCGCTGAAACGCCGGCGAGGCTTTTTCGGGACGGAGCAGCAAGCAAAAGTGAACTTCCGGCCCGCGGCGGGTGTCTTTATAGTCGCGCGGGGAGTGCTTGAAATCACGCTGTTGAACCCATAAAAACAACCGTCCGAGCCAGCATTGTCAGTAAATTTAGGTCGCGCAGGCTACCGGCTATTGCAACACCTGAACCGCCGGCCAATCGCGC
>DYDC01000353.1 GCA_020718125.1 Methylacidiphilum sp.
AGCGCAGCGAGGTTACCCTTGAAGGTGATTTGATCCAGTCTCGCTTTGACGGAGGTATGTCCCATGACACGAAATAAAACAACCCAACTCACGCGGCGAGAGGCGTTGGCCGCAATCATGGGGGCCGCAGGCGTCGCGTCGCTTGGCGTCAGGCCGGCCTCGGCGGCCCAGCCGGCGACCGAAGCGGTCAAGAGCAGCACGCCCAGCGCGGCGGCGCAATCGCTCACTGTCACAAAGGACCAAACCACCGTCACGATCACCGCCGACGGCAGGCCGCGGCTCGAATACCGCTTCGACGGCGCGCCCTTCAAGCCCTACGCCGCGCAGCTCTACTCGCCCGGCGGCGTTCCCGTGCTGCGCGATTCGCCGGCCGATCACACGCATCATCACGCGCTGATGTTCGCGATGCACGTGGAAGGCGCCAACTTCTGGGAAGAGGACGAACCATGCGGGCGGCAAGTCCACAAGCGACTCGACGGCCCGGCTGCGAGCGCAACTGCCGCCGAGTTCACCCAGCATCTCGACTGGACCCTGCCGGACGGCAAAGCCGCGCTGTGCGAAGATCGCACCGTGACAGTTCACGCTGCTGCGGATCTGCCAGCCACGCTGCTGACGTGGCGGAGCCGGCTCACGACGCCGCCCGGCAAGGACGCCGTCACTCTCACCGGCCACATCTACAATGGCCTCGGCGCGCGGTTTGTAGCGACGATGGACAAGGGGGGCGAGTTCGCCAGCGCCGCCAATGCGCCGGGCGAGGTTGCGAGCGGCGATGCGCGGCTGGTCGTGGCGAAGTGGTGCGCATATTCAGCGCCGGCCGGCGAGAAGCCCGTCACGGTCGCGATCTTCGATCATCCGTCCAACGCGCGGCATCCGGCTCGGATGTTCAGGATAACCAAGCCGTTCGCCTATCTGTCGGCGACGCTGAATCTTTGGAAGGAGCCGCTCCAGCTCAAGGCCGGCCCGCCGTTGGAACTTCGCTACGGCGTCGCGGCGTGGGATGGCAAGGCCGACGCCGCACAGATCGAGAAGCTCTACCAACGCTGGAAGCAGTTGGATTTCTAACAGCATATTTTCCATCAGCTACAGCACACCACGGAAGGTTGACTACCATGACGAACCCTTCACGACGCGCGTTTCTCCGGCAGTCGGCGGCGGTCGCCGGCGCCACCTTGGCCAGCGGCCTGACCATCGCCCGCAGCGGCCATGTCGCCGGCGGCGACACGATCAAGATCGCCCTGATCGGCTGCGGAGGGCGCGGCACCGGCGCGGCGGCCAACGCCATGAACACCAACGGCCCGACGAAGCTCGTGGCCATGGCCGACTTGTTCCAGAACCGCCTCGATACCAGCCTCCAGTTGCTCACGAAGCGGATGGTCCCCCAGGCCGACTTCGTCCCGCCGGAGCGGCAGCGGAAGGGTCCCAGCAACTCGCTCATCGTCAGCGCGCTGCCCAAGACCGCCCAGATCGACGTCCCACCGGAGCGGCAGTTCATCGGGCTGGACGGCTTCAAGAAGGCGATTGACTGCATCGCCCCGGGCGGGGTCGCGATCCTGACTACGCCCCCGGCCTTCCGCCCCATCCACTTGGAATACGCAGTGGCCAAGGGCTGCCACGTGTTCATGGAGAAGGCGTTTGCGGTTGATGCCCCCGGCATCCGCCGCGTGCTCAGGGCCGGCGAGGAGGCCAAGAAGAAGAATCTCAAGATCGCCGGTGGACTCGAGTGCCGCCACTACCAGCCGCTGGAGGAGGTCATCCGCCAGATCCATGCGGCTGCCATCGGGGAGGTCATCACGGCGTGGTGCTACGAGATACACGGCCCCGTGGGGTTCAGGTTCAAAAACCGAGAGCCGGGCATGAGCGAGATGGCCCACCAGATCCGGAACTACTGCAACTTCACCTGGCTCAACGGCAGCTTCCTGGTGGACTGGGCGATCCACAACCTCGACGTGTGCTGCTGGGTCAAAGGCGCCTGGCCGGTCTCGGCCCAGGCCCAAGGCGGACGCCAGGTCCGCACCGATCCCGATCAGATGTTCGACCACTTTGCGGTGGAATACACCTTTGCCGACGGCACGCGCCTGATGGCCCAATGCCGGCACATGCCGCGCTGCTGGGGCTTCTGCGGCAACGCCATCCACGGCGCGACAGGGTCTGCTGTTCTGGGCAAAATGATCGGGAATCCCCGCATCTACAAAGGCCACCAGCAAACGCCAGAGAACTTGATCTGGAAATACCAGGGCCCGCCGCGCAACCCGTGGCAGGTGGAGCACGACCTGCTGTTCGACGCCATTCGTCAGGACAAGCCGCACAACGAGACCGAGCGCTGCGCCTACGCCGCCATGACGGCCATCCTCGGCCGCATGGCTGCCGAGTCCGGCCAAGTCGTCACCTGGGAGCAGGCATTGGCCTCGAACCTGGAACTTGCCCCGGGCTTGGATCAGTATACGATGGATTCCGAGCCGCCCGTGGCGCCGGGTCCGGACGGCCGCTATCCGGTCGCCATGCCCGGAGTCACGAAAGCGTTTTGAACTGCCGGGCGCGTGAAGAGCACCGAGTAGTCAGTATAGGCCGCAGTGATCGCCAGTTCATCAACCATGAGGAGATTGCCATGAGAAGACCGTTTTGCATCGCGCTAGTTGTGGGAGTGCTCGTCGCCAGTCTGATCGTGATGAGCGTGCCGGCGTCGACCGCGGACAATCCGCCGACGGACAAGGTCTATGAACTGCGGATCTACAAGGCCAACCCCGGAAAGCTCGATGCCCTGAACGCCCGTTTCCGAGATCACACCTGCCGACTGTTCAAGAAGCACGGGATCGAGGTGATCGGCTTCTGGACACCGACGGAAGGGGAGGAGGCCCAGGACACGCTCTACTACATCGTCGCTTTCCCCAGCGTCGAGGCGCAGAAGAAGGCCTGGCAAGCGCTCAAGGATGATCCCGAATGGCAGAAGGCCAAGGCCGACTCCGAGAGGGACGGCGTAGAGCTGGTCAAGAAGTTCCAGAGCAAGAACTTCAAGGCCACCGATTATTCTCCAATCCGGTAAACTCTGAGCTTGGTGAATCGGGTGAATCGGGGTCATCCATACAAGGAGAACCGGTATGCAAAGCACCGGTTGAACCCGAATTCCGAAGTTGAAGTGATTGTGTGTCCATAAACGCATCAACCCACCCCTGCC
>DYDC01000354.1 GCA_020718125.1 Methylacidiphilum sp.
CCCAAAACCAGATGAATCCACCGTGGTTGTGACCCCGACAACCCCGACGATTGCCTCGCTTCCGCGCAGCGTCCGTTACCGCGCCTTTGACAGAATCCGCCTCGGCTTGCCGTCTTCAACAAGCACGAGCGCTCTTTGCTCAAGACCGAGAAGGGAGAAGCGGATGAAGTAAACCTCTTTCTCCGCATCCTCGGGCACTCGGACCACGACGGCAAAATCCTTCTGCTGGCCGGCGCCTATGCGCACTTTGACCTTGCTCGCGCTCTTCTGCCAGCCTTGCGGAGGATCAACATCCATCGTGCCGTCAATGGCTTCGGCACGAGGGTTTGCCACGCGAACTGTGAGTTTGACCTCTTGCCCAACCCGTGCCGTTTGTGAGACAGGCATCGGGTAAAGCGCGGGGAATGTGTTTTTGCCCACGACCACCGCCGCCCATTCGTGAACGCGCCCAATCGTGACCTTGCTGCCGCCAGCTTCGCCTGCCATCGGCAGAAACTTCACTTCGTTCTCGTTGATGATCATCGCCCGACTTGGCGGATCGGGCAGATGCAGCACGACGTCCTTCGCCTCAGCGCCGTCCTTGCCGGAAAGCAAAAGGTAAAGCCCGTGGCGGCGCGTCTTTTCCCGGGCTTCGTAAGCCTCCAAGGCCCAGCCATCATCCGCGCCTTCCACGCTCGGAACCGGCGGGGCTTCGGTCTTGATGACTTTCCCCAACTCATCGGCGCCGACAACAATCAGCTTCCCGGCGCCAAGTTGCCTTTCGCCTGGCGCGATGTTTTCCGGCGTGACGCCGAACAACTCTTCCACCCCGCTCATCGCAACCTTGACCTTAGCCGTGGGCTTGCCCTTCTCGCCCGTCCTTCTCACCCGCACGCTGTGCACGAACATCTTCGTTTCGTCTGGCGGCGCTTGCGAGGTCAACTGAAGCATGAGAGTCAAAACTCCCCGGCCCTCGGAGTAGTGGGCAAACTTTTCGCGCGGCGCAATGAACTTGAGGGTCTGCCAGTCACCTGACGGCTCAACCTTGCCAAGGTTCACCCCCGGGTAAAGGTTAGCTGTTAACGGTTTCTCCGTGCATAACGTAACTTCCACCTCCAGGTCATAAGCCGGATCAGGATTTTCCACAAAGAAAGTGCCGCCAAGGCTTGCCCATTTCCGCGCCAGCTTGCCCCTATGCTCCACTGAAGCAGCCCAACTGGGAGCGTAGAAATAGACGCCAAGCGTTCTGCCCACCGAGTTGTCGTCATTACGCTCGCCCGCCGTGACCGATAACCAATCCGCGCCAATGAAGCGATGTGCGGAAGGAATCAAGACAGCCCTGCCGCCATCCTGCGCGAACTTCCGAACCGCAGCCAACTCCTCATTGCTAACATTCTTCCCATCGGGCAGGAGCAAGACCTTGACCGCATCAAACCCGGCTTTGGCATTCACGAATTGCGCCGGCCTGCCTTCCGCGGCTACGCTTCGCCAAAGCAGCGCATTGTCTTGAATGTGAGTTGAAGGTTGTTCCGGGACGAACATTCCCACTGGCGCGCAGTTTTGTGCGTTTGCGTAATAAGGCGCCAGCCTCTGCACGAAGAGGATCGCCTTCGACCATTCATTCCAGCGCCAAAGTGTGTCCTCGCCGCTTATCCCATCCGCTCCGTGAAAGCCCATGAGATATGACCACTGATGACAGCCGTAGGGCGTTGCGGTTAGGAGCGCGCCGAGCCGGACCTTCCAAGCTTCCGATCGCGGCGTCATGAAACGACCCCGCCGGCCTGGATAGTCGCCCTCATAGTGGTGGGTGTGGATGAGGGTTGGCGTTGGAGCGCACCCGCCGAGCACATACTGAGACCAGCCCCTGATCAACAGGAAGTCGGGATCAAAATATGCAGGCGCACCGGTGTGGATTTGCACATTCATAACGTCCAGAACGCCGCTGTCCGCGTGCGCGAAGGTTTTCGCGTTTTGCGAGGCTCCGCCCGGTCCGTGGGGATACTCCATGATGAGCAAATTGTCCCGCGACCCTTTCCCCTGCCTGCATACGTCGGCAAAGACATTGTCCGGCCAGTCTGCGGACGCCTCCGTGGGCGAGGTCAACCCCGTAAGACCAGGATGCTTGCCGTAGCGGCTCACCATGTCCTTCATGCCCTCAACAGTGATCTCGGCAGGCGTGCGCTCTCCGCCGCTGAAAAACTCGCGCGAAAGCGTCTTCGACACCACGCTGCCAAGGAAAGCCTCCATGCCGTGCGCCTTTGTCTCGTCAAGGAAGGCCGCGACCGGGTCAAACCCGATCTCCCACCATTGCTTCGGGTATGAGATTCCCCACTCCTTGAGCTTGGGATCGTCGCTCGGATAGTTCACGAAAGGCGGCCAGAACGCGTATGCGTAAGTCGCCATGTTGATGCCCAGCGCCGAGACCCGGTCAAAGAGCCGTTTCACGTTCTCCTTCGTGCGCAGATCGTAACGCGGACTTGCGCCCCAAAATGTTGCCGTCAGCGGCACGCCAGTCGCCAAGGTTGCCTCCACTTCCAGGTCGCAGTTTGGGTCGGGGCTTTCCACAAAGAAACTCAAGCCGTTGTTCGGGGAAGGGCATTCCATATCCATAGCAACACCGTTTGGCCGTCGCCGCGCCATTCTGCCCTTATACTCGGCTGGAGCAGTCCAGCCGGGGCAGAAATAGACGCCGGGGTTCCTTCCCTCCGCGCTTGTGTCATTCGGCTCGCCGGCGGTGACCGAGAGCCATTCTGTTGCCTCGGCCCTTTTGGGTCGCACGCGGAACTGATGAACGCAGATACTGGCTCCACGTTGCCTCGTCGGCGTGGAAAACCGAATCCACAGCGTCAACTTGCTCTTGCCCGCAGAATAGTGGGTGAAGGCAGCGTGCGGGACGACAAAACGCACCGTCTGCCAGCCATCGGACGGACTGACTTCCGCAAGCTTCGGCGGCGCGAACATCGCTGGCGCGCCCGCGCCGTAAGCGACATCGTAGAAGATGCCGTAGCGCATCTTCGGTGGCGTGAACTGCTGCTCCCCCGTGTTGCCCGCTGTGGCCGACAACAGCACACCGCACCCACAAACCAACATAAGGGAACCTCCGGCAACGGTTTTGCGGAACCTTGTTGAGGGTTGTGGTTCGGGTTTTTGTTTGGGTTCAGTCATGGCGACTCCTTCAGTGGTTGGTT
>DYDC01000355.1 GCA_020718125.1 Methylacidiphilum sp.
AGCCCGTCGGACTTAGGCGTAAGTCACGTGATTGCAGGCTGCCTGTTTTTGACCCGCGCAGGCTACCGGCTATTGCAACACCTGAACCGCCGGCCAATCGCGCAATCCCAACCATTTCATGGTCAACGAACCCTTGTTTCTGTGGGGGAAGCATTGAGGATGGAATGGTCAACCTGTTGAATCTCAAACCGTTCAAGTGTTGCAATAGCTACTGGCTATCGCCCATTGTTTCAGGTTATCCTGAAACTGTTTACCGGGCTATGAAAGATTTGGCGGCTTCGTTGCCGTCGAACCCGCAGACGTAAACTGTGTTAGCCGAAATGATTTCACGGCCAAGCCCGTGAAATTTCCGGATCAATTCCAATGCTGGCGCGAGAGTTCTGAGAGGCCATTCGCGGCCGCCTGCATTTCCCACCCCTTCCGACACTCGCACTTCACGCGCTTGTTCGCGGCGGGCAGGTTGGTAACCTTCATCGTCGCGGCGTCGTATTCGATGCGCGCGTCCAGGCGGATGGCGATGTTGCCGAGGAGGCAGACCTCCGTCAGCGGCCCTGAATACTCGAAGTTCGCGCCGGCTTGTTTCCCGTTCTTGATCGCCTGCGCCCAATCCGCCTCGTGGCCGCCTTTGACGCGGGCGAGCGTCTTGGCGGGCCGCTGGAACGACTGCATCAGGCTTTCCGGGAGCAGGCGCGGGCTGTTGCCATACACGCCGCAGGTCAACATGCCTTTGGCGCCCTCGATGACCGCGCCGCCTTCCCGCTCGCCGATCTCTTCATGGCTCTTGACGCCGTCGGGCAGCGGCGGGCGCGCGTCGTGGCATCGCGGTCATCGCGGCCAGCGTGGCGGTGGCGCTGAGAAAAGTCCGTCGGTTCATGGATGGCTCGTTCATTGTCATTCTCCGGGGTGGCTGGATTTTGCCCGCGGGTTGTAGCAGGAACCGCTGCGACACTCACTCGCTTGCCTCAACCAATCGTGCTATAGAGCCGGCGTGACCGAATCGCCGCCCGACATCCATCTCTTCAGCCACCACGCGATGGCGACCTGCTTCCAGGTGCGCATCGCCGGTGAAGAGAAACCCTACGCGGCGCAGGCGGCACAGGCGGTGTTTGCCGTGGCCGACCAACTCGAGGGACTCCTCAGCCGCTTCAAACAGAATAGCGACATCGCCGCCATCGCGGAGTTGCAGCCCGGCGAGCGGCTGCGGCTGAGCGAGGCGTCGTTTGCGTGCCTGGAGATCGCACAGGAGATGGGGGCAAGCACGCGCGGGGCTTTCTCGATCACTGCCACCGCCGAGCCGCATTCAGCGGAGCCGCCGCGCTGGTCGCTCGACCGGAGCGGGCTTTCCATTATCTGCGAGTCGGGCGAGTTGAAGTTCGACCTCGGCGCGGTCGGCAAAGGTTTCACGCTGGACCGGATGGCAGCGGAACTGGCCGACTGGGAATGTCCCGCGTATCTGCTCGTGGCCGGCGGCAGCAGCGCGCTGGCGGGCGATGCTCCGCCGGGCACGCCCGGCTGGTCCAGCGGCCTCGGCGGCGACAACTCGCCGCGGCGCTACTGGCTCACGCACGCCTCGCTCAGCGGCTCCGGTTTCGAGGTCAAGGGCCGGCACATCGTGGACCCGCGCACCAGCAAGCCGGCGGCGCGGCGCGCGAGCGCATGGGCGTTCGCGCCAACGGCGGCGGTTTCCGACGCGCTCTCGACGGCGTGCATGGCGCTCGATGAGGCGGAGATTGAAGAGATCACCGCCGGGCGCGAGGACTGGCTGGTGGTGTTGTGCGAAGGCGGCGGCTGGCGCGGCTACGGCGCGCGCCCGTGGCCGCCGGTCGCGCCAAGTTGAGGTTTGAGGTAAAGTCGGCGCGTGAAGATCGAAGACTTATTGCGGGATGAAGCGCTGCGGCGTCACGGGTTTCCGGTGACGGCTGACAAGATTTTCCTCGCGCACGCCGGCGTGTCGCCGTTGCCGCGTTGCGTGGCCGAGGCGATGCAAGAGTATCTGAGTGCGGCGGCGCGCGGCGACCAGGAGGCTTGTTTCCCGCGGGGGCGCATGCTGGAGACGCGCGAGCTTGCGGCGGAACTGCTCGGTTGCACGCCGCAGGAGATCGCGCTGGTCGGGCCGACGGCGCTGGGTTTGTCGCTGGTGGCGGGTGGGCTGGATTTTCCGGCGGGATCGAATGTAGTCTGCTACGGCGACGACTATCCCGCGAACGTGTATCCGTGGCGGGCCATCCGCTGGCGTCATCCGCAGGTCGAGGTGCGCAGCCTCGCGGCGCAGCGGCTTGGCGAGGTGACGGTGGAGTCGGTGGCGGCGGCGGCGGACGGGCGGACGCGGCGGTGGCGGAGCTTCAGGCCAAGGGCTACGAGATCGCCGGGCCGACGGAGGGCGTGGGATTGAGCGGCATCGTGAGTTGCCATGGGCCGGGCGTGGACATGGCGGCTATCCATGCCACGCTGGCCGCGAAGAACATCGTCGCCTCGCTGCGGGCATCGCGTGACGGCACGAAGCTGCTGCGGTTCTCGCCGCGCTTCTACAACACGGAAGCGGAACTGGAGCGCGTGGTCGCTCTGTTGCCTTGAACTGGCCGAGACACCGCAGGTAAGCTGGCCCCACCATGACTGAAAACATGATTCCCGACCTGCAGGGCGCGTTGGTGTGCGAGGACGTGCGGCAGGAGATGAACCCCGCCAGCCAGACGCTGGTGGGCGTGTTGGGCGGCCTGCAGGCTCCGCAGTTCCCCGCGACGGCGTTGAAGCTGTTCATCTGGGTGCGCTGGTGCGCTGGCCGCGGCGAGTTCGTGCAGAAGGCGAAGCTGATCGCGCCGGACCAGGAGACGGTGGCGCGCGAGAGCGAGTTGAAGTTCCGGTTGCCGGACGAGCACGCGAGCACGACGAACGTGACGTTTTTCCCCGGCGTGCAGTTCCAGAAGCCGGGCATCTATTGGGTGGAGGTTTTTCTGGACGGCGAGTTGAAGATTCGGTTCCCGTTCCCGGTGATGCAGATCAAGCCGCAGCAGCAGGCTTGAGAAGCTGTCAGCTATCAGCGGTCAGCTTTCAGCATCAGAAGAAGCTGGAAGAAGCTGTCAGCTATCAGCGGTCAGCTTTCAGCATCAGAAGAAGCTGTCAGCTATCAGCGGTCAGCTTTCAGCATCAGAAGAAGC
>DYDC01000356.1 GCA_020718125.1 Methylacidiphilum sp.
TGATAGGGTTGTTTTGATTCCTTACCCGCGGCTGGCGCCGTGGGCTATTTTCTACCGCCGCTCCGCGGCGGCAATCGGTTCGCCTATGCCACACCTGTTGCGGCGGGCTTGCGGTGCGGCTCATAGACGCAGAACGGCTCGCTCTCCAGATAGTCGCCGGTGATGGCGTAGGCGCGGGCGCGGCTGCCGCCGCAGACGTAACGGAATTCGCAGACACCGCACTTGCCCTTGAACTGGTTCGGGTCGCGCAGCGATTTGAAGAGCGCCGATTTGCGATAGACCTCCACGAGGCTTTCGGTGCGGACGTTGCCGCAGTTGATCGGCAGGAAACCGCTGGGGTTGATGTCGCCGACGTGGGAGATGAAAACGAAGCCGTTGCCGTCGTTGACGCCCTTGGGCGCGCGGCTGATGCCGTCGGCGGGCGTGGTGAAGGCGATGTCGCGCTTCGGCGAGAAGCGCGGCGCGCTGGTGTAGCCGAGCGCGCCAGCGTTCGGATTGCTCGGGCCGGGCTGAACGCTGGCGCGTTCAGCTACGGGGTGCGGTGCGTTGTGAGCTTCCCGTTTCTCATGCGCGCGGCGCTGGAGGACGACTCGGCGGAAATGCTGCGCGGCGGTGGTGCGCACGTCGAACGGCGCTTTCAAGCTGAAGTCATAGAGCCAGTTGAAGACCTCCTCGAAGTCCTCCGCCGAGACGATGTCGCCGGCCTTGCCGCGGCCCGTCGGCACGAGCAGGAACAGCGACCAGATGACCACGCCCGGCAGCGAGAGCATCAGCGCGCCGAGTTCGTCTAGCCGGCGCCGGTTGTAGCGGCTGATGGTGGTGTGGAGCTGGAGCGCCATCTGCGCCTCGGCGGACCATTTCACCATGCGCATGGTCTGGTCGAACGATCCCTCGACCTGCCGGAAGGCGTCGTGGCTGGCCGCGTCGGGGCCGTCAATGCTGATGGCCATGCGCGAGAGGCCGCAGTCCTTCATTTTGAAGATGCTCTCGCGTGTGACCAGCGGCGTGGCGCTGGGACTCATCGCGACCGAGAGTTTCTTCTCGGTGCCGTAGCGGATGAAATCGTAGATGTCGGGCCGTTTCATCGGGTCTCCGCCGGTGAGCACGAACAGCGGCGGCCTCATGCCGGGGCCGTCAGCAAACGCCACGACCTGGTCAATGAGGCGATAGCCTTCCTGGGTCGTCAACTCGGCTGGGTTGCGCGCGCCAATGGCAGCGGCGCGGCAGTGTTTGCAGGCGAGGTCGCAGGCCCGCGTGACTTCCCAGATGGCGACGAAGGGGGACTTGTTGAAGTCCGCCTCGCCCATCACCGGTCGTTGTGCTTTCTCGATCATGACGGCTTCGTTTGTGGCCCGAGTGGCGGGCGCGACTACATACACTTTCGCGCCGCTTTGCGCCAGCGCGGGAATGCGGTGGATTTCGACCGGTGCGTGTGGTTGAATCCGCGGCGGAGCGCTGACGCGTTCCGCTGCGAGGGCGGGCGGTTAGCTCAGCGGTAGAGCACGCGCCTTACACGCGCGTTGTCGCAGGTTCGACCCCTGCACCGCCCACCAGTCATGCCAGCGTCGTTGGTCCGCGCCACGCCGGTTTGCCGGCCACAACAGAACCTTCTCTGAAGGATTGTGTCGCGCACCAAAATTGATATCATCGCCGCCGTTCGAAATGAGGAGTTACCCATGAAACATACGATGACCCGCCGAGACCTTTTGAAACTGTTTTCCGCCGCCGGCTTGGGGCCGGCGCTCGCCAGCCGTGTGGTGGCGGATGAAAGCGGCAAGGGACCCCAGGGTAAGGAACAGACGCTTGGGTCTATGCTTCAACCCACTTCCGTTGAGAACCGCCCGCGCTATCCCGCATTCATCCGCGACGGCAAGGTCATCCAACCCGAGCGTCCGTTGACGGTGTTCCAGGAGACCGACGTGCTGGTGGTGGGCGGCGGCGCGGCTGGATGGGCCGCGGCGGTTTCAGCGGCACGCGCGGGCGCGAAGACGATGATCGTCGAGCGCTACGGCTGCTTCGGCGGGTTGTGGACGGGCGGCATCGTGCTGGTGGTCATGAGCACGCACGCGGCGGAGAACGGCCAGTTGACACAGGTCGTGCGCGGCATGGGCGGCGAACTGCTCGATCGGCACGCGAAATTCGACAAAGCCATCGTCAACTGCGGCAAGCAGAAGTTCAACCCGACCACCGATCCCGAGGCGACGATGTTCCTGATGGACGAGATGATTCAGGAGGCGAAGGTCAAGACGCTGTTCCACTGCTGGGCCACGGACGTCATCATGGACGGCGGCGCGGTGCGGGGCGTGGTGTTTGAGAGCAAGGCCGGCCGGCAGGCGATCCTCGCGAAGGTCGTCGTGGACACGACTGGCGACGGCGACATCTTCGCAGCGGCGGGCGCGGAGCACGTGCAGTGGCTGCACGCCATGGGGATGGTGCACCGGCTCGGCAATGTGGACCGCGCCGACCTGGCGAAGTTGAAGGCGGCGGGCTACAAGTCGCTCGGCCACATCGAGCCGCAGCCGAGCGTCCGTTGGGTGATCCTGCGCGGGCCGAGCAGCAACGGCCTCGACATCAACGAGCTGACGCGGCTGCAGTTCGAGCACCGACGCGCCATCTGGGAGCGCGTGCAGAAGATGAGCAAGACCCCGGGCGGCGAATCGCTGTTCCTGCTGCAGACGGCGCCGCAGATCGGCGTGCGCACGACGCGGCTGCTGGCGGGCACGCACCAGTTGACCTACACGGAATCGCGCGAGCCGCGAAAATTCCACGACACGGTCGCGGTGGGCGGCGCGCAGCACGGCGAGCACGCCGGCTGGCCGATCCCGTATGGCGCGCTGCTGCCGAAGAAACTCGACGGCCTGCTGACAGCGGGCCGCAGCTTCAGCATGGATGACAAGCTGGTCGAGGACGGGCGGCTCATCGGCGCATGCCTGACCACGGGCCACGCGGCGGGCGCGGCGGCGGCGGTCGCGGTGAAGGACAACTGCCGTCCGCGCGACGTGAGCATCCCGAAAGTGCAGAAACTGCTCCGCGAGCAAGGCGCGTATCTTGGATAGCGATTGCCTGTCGAAACAGGCATAGCATCGGACGGAGCGGAGCGAAGCTCCGATGCTATGC
>DYDC01000023.1 GCA_020718125.1 Methylacidiphilum sp.
GTGCCGGAGGCACGGCCCACGCTTTCGAAGCCATGAGCGCCACTACCGCGAACATCACCGCCAACGGCAAACCGAAGGTAACTGCTCAGGTAGCCACCCAAAAGCGGGCGGCTACCTGAGCAGTTACCCCCGCAGAGCCGTTGCAGTTCGGCTTCCGTCGCCTTTTTCCACTCGCGGCTCACGCTGCTTCTTTTGACCCCGTAGGCGTCGCCGAGGGCGCCGATGGCCCCGGCGTAGTCGCGCGTGGAGACTTTGCGCGTGAGCTGCCGGGCCACGCCGCACGCTCGTCGCGGGATGTGGACCTGTTTCACGATGCCGCCGAGAGCATCGCCGGTTCTGTGGAGCCGGACGTGGCCGCGCTCCGCGCCGCCGGCTGTGTGGTGGAGTTGGATAACTCGCAGTCGGCGTTTCAGCGCGCTTGCGTGAAGCAGGGAACGCACTCGACGAAGATGGAATGGGTGTATGACAGCGCCCATCGCTTTTTTCCGGTGGAGCAGGATGCGGAAATGGGCTGGCGGCGGAACTTCGCGTAGCGATCTTCGAGAAGCTGTTCGACGGACAGGGCGAGCATCTCGCGGGGGCGAGATACCGCGCACAATCTTGAATGTCAAAGGCGGAGCCAGCCGCGCAATCGCTGGTCAAGCAGTTGCCGGTCGGCGGCACCAAGCTTGCCGACGACTTTGATGGCCAGCCTGTCTTCCACAGTGGCGATCTGCGCTTTGACGCCGCAGGGGACGTTCAGGCCGGCTTCGCGCCATTGCTGGAGGAGGAAGTCTGTGTTTGCGAGTTGCGAGGAGATTGGAACGAGGAAAAGGTCGGAACTGTGGTTGCCAATGACAACAGCCGGTCGAACCTTGCGGCTCGTCAGGTCCGTGAACGGGATCGGCAAGAGAACGACATCATTTCGTGAGCAGGTCATGGAAGACGTCGTCTTGCGGGTTGTCCCAAGCTTTCAGCAGCGACTGTTCCGAGAGTTTGAGCCAGGCAGCTCGCTCGCTTTCGGAAGTGTCCGAGCCTGTCTCAATGGTGACAATGACATGGGCCTTGTCCGGCAGGGGAAGAGGCTTGTCCAAGACGAGCTTGCCATCCACATACGTGGCCTCAAGGGTCGTTGTCATGGTCACAGGGTAGAGGCAGCCGGCGTGTCTGGCAAGCGCCTGTTCCAAAAGTTTGCCTGCGGATGGCAGGTTACTCAGCCTGCGATTGCACGATGCCTTCTGCGATCTCGAACTGGCCCATGGCGCGGAATTTTGCGTAGCGGTCTTCGAGAAGCTGCTCGACGGACATGGCCAGCAGTTCGCGCAGGTGGCGGAGGAGGGCGGCCTTGAGCGTCGCAGCGGCTTTGGCGGCGTCGCGGTGCGCGCCGCCCAGCGGTTCGGGGAGGATTTCGTCCACGAGTTTGAGTTCGATCAGATGCTTCGCGCTTAATTTGAGCGCCGCGGCGGCCTTGGGGGTGGCGGCGCGGTCCTTCCAGAGGATGGCGGCGCAGCCTTCGGGGGAGATGACGGAGTAGTAGGCGTTTTCCAGGATCAAAACGCGGTTGGCGATGCCGATGCCGAGCGCGCCGCCGCTGCCGCCTTCGCCGATGACGATGGAGAGGATGGGCACACGCAGGAGCATCATCTCGCGGAGGTTGACGGCGATGGCTTCGGCAATGTGGCGTTCCTCGGCGCCGATGCCGGGATAAGCGCCGGGGGTGTCAATGAGCGTGATGATCGGCAGCCCGAACCGGTCGGCCATGCGCATGAGGCGGAGCGCCTTGCGGTAGCCTTCGGGATGGGCGCTGCCGAAGTTGCGCATGATGTTTTCCTTCGTGTCGCGGCCCTTCTGGTTGCCGATCACCATCACGCGCTGGCCTTCGATGGTGGCGAAGCCGCCGATGAGCGACTTGTCGTCGCTGTAGAGCCGGTCGCCGTGCAGTTCGGTGAAGTCGGAGGCGATGGCGCGGATATAGTCGAGCGTGAAGGGCCGGACGGGATGGCGGGCGAGCTGGACGCGCTGCCAGGCGCTCAGGTCGGTGTAGATGCGCTGTTTGGTTTCCTCGATGGTCTTCTCGATCTCGGAAATCTGGTCGCGGACGTTGACCTTCTGTTCGTGGGCAAGCCGGGTGAGTTCCTCGAGTTTCTTTTCCAGTTCGAGGATCGGCTTCTCGAATTCGTAGGTGATAAGTCGCGTGGTTGGCGGCATGGGAATCAGTGATTAGTGGACAGTTGGCAGTGAGCAGTGGTCAGTCTTTGATTTCGACCGGCGTGCCGACGGGCAGGATGGTGAACAGTTCCTCCACGTCCTCGTTGGTCAGCCGGATGCAGCCGGCGCTGGATTGCTGGCCGACAGTCTCCGGCTGCCAGGTGCCGTGGATGCCGTAATGCGGGATGTCGAGCGCGAGCCAGTGGGTGCCGAGGATGTTTTCCTTCGTGCCGTAGGGGATGGTCTGGCCTTCCTTCCACCACGCCGGGTGCGGGATGCGCTCGGTGATCTTGAACGAGCCGATGGGCGTCATGCTGTGCTCGCCGGTGCCGACCCGGTAGATCTTGAAGAACTTGCCGTCATCGGCGAGCAACAGCGTGTTGGCGCTCTTGCTGACGGTGGTGGCGAACTTGGTGGGCATGACGCGCAGACGCTGCGCGGGCTGGATGGGCGAGGCGCCGAGGCTGTTGGCTTTCTGGATGACCTCGATGGTGGTGGCGTATTGCTTGGCGATCCGGGCGAGGCTGTCGCCGGGTTGGATGACGTATTCGACCTTCTCCGGCGCGGAGGCGAGCGTGAAGAGCAGCTTGATGTTCAGTTCGCCGAGCGCCTTCTGCGTGTCCTCGACGAGGGTCTTCTGCGCTTCGCCGGCGGTGTTGGCGGGCGTGAGCTTTGCCAGCAGCGCGCGGAATATGTCGCGGGCGTCGGCCAGTTTGCCGTCGGCGCGCAGGGCGGCGGCCTTCTCGAACAGTTCGCGGTCGGCGGCCGTCGGCGCGGGCGGCGTGGTGGCGACGGTGGCCGCGGGCGGGGCGCCGTCCGGCGTGCCGGCAGCCGGTTGCGATGGCGCGGCAGGCACGGGCGCGGGTGCAGCGCCTTGACGGAGGCCGAGCGAGTAGCTGACCAACGCCACGGCGACGAGCAGGATGATCGTGAGGGCGGTTTTGACGCTTGGTTTCATTTAATCGGCTGCGAGGTCGCGCAACACCATCGCCATCGCGGGATAGCGGGCTGCGGGATTCTCTTGCAGGCACCGGAGGATAATTTTTTCCACGTTGGCGGGCAAGGCTGGATTCAGGGCGCGTGGGGGGCGCAAGTGTTGGTGGAAATGGGCGTATTTGCCCGGCAGTTCGCGCGTGGTGACGCCCTCGACCGGCTTGTGGCCTGTCCAAAGCTCGTAGGCGGTGACGCCGAAGGCAAAGATGTCGGCGCGTTCGTCCACCTCGTGGCGGAGGAGTTCCTCCGGCGAGATGTAGTGCGGGGTGCCGGCGATGCGCTCGATGCGCTGGGGTTGCGGACGGCGCGGGCGGGCGAGGTCGAAATCGGTGATTTTCACGTCGCCGGTGGCGGCGCTGATGAGCACATTGTCGGGCTTGAAATCGAGCTGAAGCCAGCCGCGCTCGTGGATGTGGGTGAGGCCGTTGGCCATGCAGAGCATCAACCCCATGCGGTCGCAACTGGCGATCGGGTCGCGCGCGCGGATGGCCGAGCCGAGGGTGGGGCCTTTGATGTATTCGCGCACCTCGAACGGCAGTGAGCCGACGCCGGGCAGGTCCGCGTTGCCGGCGCCAAGCTGGCGGATGACGTTGGGATGGTCGAAGACGCGCAAGACGGCGCAACCGGTGCAGAACCGCTCGCGGTGCTCGCGGTCGCGAACAAACTCCGGCAGCAGCCGTCGCAGGACCACCGTGCGGTTGTCCGGCCCCACGGCGAGAAACAACTCCGCATAGCCGCCGCTGCCGAGACGTTCTTCGAGCCTGTAGCCGCCAAACTCCTGGGCTGTCACGCCACGGAACCTACTCCATCGGCTTTCACACTTGCAATGCCGAAGGCGTCCGCGAAGAATCCGCCGCGTGAAAACCTTTCGCACCCTGGCTATCTACGCCGCCGCTGTGCTGGCGGTGGCGTTTGTGGTGTCGTTCCCGGCGCAGGCGGTCTGCGAGCGCTTCGGGTGGCTTGCCGGCAGACCGTGGTTCAAGTTTTTCAACCTCGCCCTCAAGGTGGCGGTCGTGGCGGGCCTCGGGCCGTTGCTGCGCGCGCTGGACATGGCGAGTTGGGAAAAGATCGGCCTTCGCTCGCCTTGGGGACTGGGCGCGTTGCGGGCGGTGGCGGGCTGGGGCACTGGGTTTGGGGGCACGATGGCGCTGGGTGTGTGCGCGGTGTGGGTGGGCAATCGCCCCTGGGACACCGGGCCGCTGGCGAGCCTCTGGCCGGCATTCGTCACGGGCGTGATCGTGGCCATCTTCGAGGAGACGTTTTTCCGGGGCCTGGTGTTCGGCGCGCTGCGGCGCGAATGGGGCGCGATGCGGGCGTTGTGGGCGAGCAGTGTGTTTTTCGGGGCGCTGCATTTCGTGGCGGCCCAGCCGAAGACGGTGCTGGCGACCGTGGCGGCCTTCGTGTCGCTGACGAGCATCGGGGCGGTCCTGGCGTGGTGTTATCAGCGCAGCGGTTCGCTCTATCTGGCCATCGGCGTCCATGCCGGATGCGTGGCGGGATTGAAATGGTGGACCGGGCTGACGACCCGCGGCACGGGGGAACTGGACTGGCTGTTCGGCGCGGGGCGGTTCCGGCTGGTCAGCGGCGTGGCGGTGGTGCCGACGATATTGTTGGTGTGGCTGGCGCTTGTGGCGTTCGAGCGCGTATTGAGGTCACGGAATGTGGGAGACAACAAAACGATGGGCACGGGTGGTTCGGGGCCTGTTCTACCCGGCTGAATGCGCAATGTGCGGGGCGGCGCTGGACACGGCGGCGGCGGGCGCGCTTTGCCCGGCGTGCGGCGCGGAATTGCGTCCGTTGCGGCGGCCGTTTTGCGAACGGTGCAGCCTGCCGTTTGAGGGCGAGATCACGGCAGAGTTCCGCTGCGCGCACTGCGCGGACCTGACGTTCCATTTCGAGCGGGCGGTGTGCGGGTGCCGTTTGAGCGGCGTGGCGCGGGAGTGCATCCACGCCTTCAAATACCGCCATGCGCTATGGCTGGGGCCGGAGCTGGCGGCCCTGTTGATCGCGGCGGCGCGCGAGGGGACGCGATGGGACGACGTGGACGTGGTGGCGCCGGTGCCGCTCTATGGGGCGCGGGAGCGCGAGCGCGAGTTCAACCAGGCCGATTGGCTGGCGCGGAGGCTGGTGCGGGCGCTGGGCGGGCGGTTGTGCGCGGGCAATCTCATCCGCGTGCGGGACACGGCGCAGCAGGCGCTGCTGAACCCGGCCGAGCGACGCGAGAACGTGCGCGATGCGTTCGCGGTCCGGCGGCCGGCGGCGTTCACGGGCCAGCGCGTGGCGGTGGTGGACGACGTATTTACCACTGGAGCCACGACTGACGAGTGTGCTAGGGTGCTGCGCGCTGCGGGGGCCAGATCGGTGCTTGTGTTGACCGTCGCCCGCGGCTGATCACCATGACAGGCGTCAAGAAAATCAAATCGCAGAAATCAGCCGCGAAGCGGGTCGAGATCCCGGAGGGCCTCTGGACCAAGTGCAAGGGCTGCGACGAGGTCATTTACAACCGCGAGCTGGACCAGAACCTGCGCATCTGCCCGAAGTGTGGCGCGCATTTCCCCATCGGCGCGTGGCAGCGGATCGCCTCGCTGGTGGAACAGGGCAGTTTCCAGGAAATGGACAGCGAGATGATCGCGGTGGACCTGTTGAAGTTCACCGGCGTGGACTCCTACCCGGAGAAGCTCAAGCAGTCGCGCGAGGAAACCGGCCTGAAGGACGCCGTCATCACCGGCGTCGGCGACATCGGCGCGCATCACATCGGGCTGGCGGTGATGGATTTCCGGTTCATGGGCGCGAGCATGGGATCGGTGGTCGGCGAGAAGATCACGCGCCTGATCGAGCGTTGCACGGCGGAGCGGCTGGCCTGCATCATCATCAACGCCTCCGGCGGGGCGAGGATGCAGGAGGGGTTGATGTCGCTGATGCAGATGGCCAAGACCTCCGCGGCGCTGGCCCGCCACGCGCGGGCGCGGCTGCCCTACATCAGCGCGCTGACGCATCCGACCTACGCGGGCGTGATGGCCAGTTACGCCAGCCTCGGCGACCTGATCATCGCCGAGCCGGGCGCGATGATCGGTTTCGCCGGGCCGCGCGTGATCAAGGACACGACGCAGTCGGAGCTGCCGCGCGGGTTCCAGACGGCCGAGTTCCTGCTGGAACGCGGCTTGATTGACGTGGTGGTGCCGCGCAAGCAACTCAAAGCGACGCTGGTGCGGGTGCTGGATTACCTCATGCCTCCCGCGAACCCGGCCCCGCAGCCTGCCGCGGCGGTTTGATGCCCGCGCCGATTGCAGCACGCCCTCTCGCGCCGGACGCGGTCTATCGGATCAAGACTTTCTCCCGCCGCATCTCCTTCCGCACAAGGTCGCCGAAGTCGGCCTGCGGCATGCCGTATTGTTCCACGGCGACGGTGGCAAATTGGCGGGCCGCATTGCGCTGGTTGGCGTCCAGCAGCGCCCGCACGAGCGAGCGAAACGCGCGCTCGATGTGGCCCTGCACCAGCGGCAACGCCGTGTTCAGGCGCAAGGCGCCGCGCGCGTCGCGCGTGATGGTTTGTTCCTTGGGCGCGAGCCGCTGATAAATGATGCCGAGCGCCGACCACGGGCGGGGACGGTTGGGGGCCAGCAGGAGCGCCTGGAGGAACTGCACGGCGGACTCGTCGAGCTTGCCCATGTTGGCCAGCGCCTCGCCCGCGCCTTCGTGGCCGGCAGGCTCGGCTGGCCCGAGGCGGCAGGCTTCCAGAAAGGCCTTGTGCGCCGGCTCGAACTGGCGTAGCTGGGCATACACGGCGCCGAGATCCATGTAGATCATCGGATTGCCCAGTTGCAGTTTGAGTTCGCCGGCCCACGAACGCGAGCGGAGGCGCTTGAGGCGCTCGTCGGCGGAACGGCGGTTCAACTCGGAGGCCTTCTGCAGTTTCTTGGCCGCGGCGAGATACGCTTTGATGGTATCGGCGCCCAGTTCCTTGCCGGCAGCCAGGTCGCGCGCGGCCATCACGTCGGCTTTGACGCCGTAGTAGTGGCCCAGATGCGCGTGGGCGTCCTCGTCGTCGGACAGGATGAGGATGGCCTTCTGCGCGCCGGTGATGGACGCGTCAATCTTGGAGCCGTCCGTGGCGGCCTGGTAACTGGCCCATGCAAATTGCTTGTGGACCTTGGCGCTGTCGGGGCTGGTAACGGTGGCGCTGCGCCAGAGGGAAAGCTCGCTGGCCCACTCTTCAATGCGCATCCAGCTCCGCACGCCAAACGCGCCCACCAGCAGGGCAATCAGGAACCCATAGGCAAACCACCCCAGCCGTCTGCGGACCACCAGCTTGTAGTTGTAAACCGCGTCGAGGTGTTCCTGCGCCAGCGACGTTTCCGAGACGTCGGCGAACGTGGGCAACTGGCCCTTGAACGCCCACCACGGCGCGATGATCGTGCGCGTCGCCAGATGCACCAGCAGGCCGAAGATCGCGCACGCGCTGACGGCGGGCAGGTAAAGCCAGCGCTCCGAGAAGATCGTCGGCGCCACCGCGAAGACGCTGCAACATGGCGCCATCGCGAGCAGGAAGAACCCAATCCACAAGCTCACCGGCCGCCATCGCCGCCGCCCATGCCACACCAGCCAGAGCACGCCGCACACACCCACCAGTGCCAGCACGCCAAGCCAGTCCTCGATCTGGCGGAAGTTCGTGTCAATCACGGGCAGTTGGTTGAACGAATAGTCCACCGTCAGCGACCGCGGAAACACCAGCAGGCAGGCGGACTTGAAGATGACCTTGCACCCGGTCAACAACCGCCCGAACAGGTTGGCGTCGGTCAGCGGGTTGTCCACGAACGCCACCGCGCGCGGCTCCAGCCGCAGCAGCGCCACTGTCCGCATCGCCACATACGAGGTCAGCACGATCCCCATCCAGAACCAGTTGGAACGGAACTTCCGCAGCACGTTCTCCCAGAAATCCCGCTGCGGACGGCCGGTGTAGCGCCGCCAGTCGAAGAGCCAGTCGAACAACGTCACCAGCGGCAGCAGGACCACGCCGGTTTCCTTCGCCATCATGGCGAGAAAAAACAGTCCCCACATCGTGAAACGCAACAGCCACGCCAGCCCCCGCCGCGCGCTGTAGGCCACCGAACCGATGTGCGCGAACAGCCCCAGCAGCACCAGCAACGTCATCAGCAAGTCCGCCCGGCCCATCACGTGCGTCACAGCCTCCGTATTCGCCGGGTGGGCAACGAAGAGCACGCTTGCCGCGAAGCCCGCCCGCGTCGAGCGGAAAGCCACCGCCACGAGGTAGAAAACCAGGCACGCGTTGATGGCGTGCAACGCCCAGTTCACCACATGATACCCCACCGGGTTGGCGCCGTTGCCCAGGATCGTCCAGTTGAACAGGAACGACAACGTCGTCAGCGGCCGGTAGAGGCCGTCGTTGGTGACCAGCGGGAAACCATAGTTCTTGTCGAAAATCTCCGTGATATGGTCCAGGTCACGGATGCGCGGATCGTTTGGCAGCAGCGTGCGCGCTTCCAGCGCCATTTCCGTGCCGAAGCTGTTGAGATAAGCCAGCAGACCCGCCACGAGCACCAGGGCCAGCAACAACGCGTCATAACGCGACGCCATCTTCGGCAGCCCCCACGGACGGCCCGGCAACCCGCTGCCGGCGGTCGCCAGCCGCGCCGCCTCGATCGGCGTGACGATGTGCTCGTAAACCACCGGCACTTCTTCCGGCCCGGACGCCGGGGGCGCCTGCGGCTGCGTTGGCGGCGGCACGTCGAAGTTTTCCCGATCGGGCGATGTGGTTGGCTCAGACATGGTTGATAGTCGCAGGCGTCACGTTTTGAAACGCCGGCGGATTATAGGGCACGCCGCCCCAACTGCAACCGCGCAGAATTGGCTCGCCGGGTTTCCTGCCGATTGATAGATTGCCGCGCCATTCGATGATGAGGATCGCCACTGCCATTGGTTCGCTCGCCGCGCTCGCGCTGCTCGTTGCCGGCTGCGAAAGCTCCACCAGGAAATACACGATGCTGGGAGTTTATCTCCAGACACCGGCGCAACTGCCCGAGAGACAGCGCACCATCGTCGTGGTTCCCAATCCGCCCCTGAGTGTCGCCGTGGGCCGGCTGCCGGAACTGCGCGAGGTGGAGCTTGTCAGCGCGAGAGCCATCAAGACCCCCACGCGCAAACAACTGGTCATGCAGTTCAACCGGCACGGCACCGTCGTCATCGAGAACTTCACCACCGAACGGCGCGGCGAACTCTACGTGCTCGTCCTCAATCGCGTCCCCATCGCCGCCCCCGCCATCCGCGAGCCGATCCGCGACGGCAGGCTGGTGGTGGACGTGGACCTGGCCGATGAGGATCTCGACAAGCTCGTCGAGGGCCTCAACGCCGCCGCCAAGGACGCCCAAGCCCCGTTAGGTCGCTAAGCCGCGCCACCAATTCGCTGGATCCTGCAACCAACTTTTGATGCATATGCATCAAAAGTTGGTTGCCATGACCGCCGCAATCGCGCAACATCCGCCCGTGCAACCGAAGACCGAAGAGTTCCTCAATCTGCTGTTGTGGTCAGCGGATATGCTGATGCGCCCCACCTTCCGCAACCTTACCGACTCCTACGAGAGCTGGGCTTATCGCAATGGCCTCTCCCGGCAAATCATCCGGCTGGAAAAGCAGCAACTCATCGAATGCAGGGCCAGCCCTGATGACCGGCTTTATCGCCTCACCACCCAAGGACGACTACATGCCCTCGGTGGGCGCGATCCACAGGCGCGATGGTCACGGCTATGGGACGGGCGGTGGCGACTGGTGCTATTCGATGTTCCAAACAGCCAGAATGCTCATCGCAACCGACTGCGGCAGTATCTGCGCCACAAAGGCTTCGGCTATTTGCAGAACAGCGTATGGGTCACTCCCGACCCGCTTGAGAAGGAGCGACAAGTCTTGGCGGGTAGCACTGCCAACGTGGAGTCGCTTCTGCTGTTGGAAGCCAAGACATGCGCCGGTGAATCCGACGCGGAGATCGTTGCGGGGGCTTGGGACTTTGAGCGCATCAACCATCTTTACGCCCAACATCTGAAGGTGCTGGGTCAGCGGCCCTCTGGCCGATTGAGCGACGAGTCTGTCTCCAAAGCACTGCTGCGTTGGGCGGGGACGGAACGCGCAGCGTGGTTGGCGGCGGTGATGGCCGACCCCTTGCTGCCGGAAAGGATTCTGCCCTCGGACTACTTGGGACAAAAAGCATGGCGCGGGCGGGTCGAAATTCTGGGGGAAGCTGCACGACAAGCGGGCACATTCCGTGCAACCCGCTCCAAAGCGATGCCTAACTTTTGATGCATATGCATCAAAAGTTGGTTCGCATGGTGGCTTGGCCGTCGGGTGCTATCCCGCATCGCACGAGGGGAAAAGTGCGGAGATGATCCAGTCCGGCGGCTGTTGGGCCGACTGGCCGAAACGCTTTCGAGACGATTCGCAACATTGTGTCCGCCACTGCCAATCGCCACCTCCAAACCGCGGGACCCCGATTGCGACATCCCCGATTGCGGGCGTTGACACTTTTCGCGCCGGGGTGCTATTGTCCGCCCGTTTTCCAGACCGGGCAGGGCCGGTCATGCAGAGCCGAGGTCGGGACATGGAAGCGATGTTGAATCAGAATGTGTTGGTGCTCAACCGGCTCTGGCAGGCAGTCAATATCTGCTCCGTGAAGCGGGCGTTGACGTTGCTGTTCCAGGGCCACGCGGAAGTCGTGTGCGCCGATAACGGAGCGTTTGACACCTACGACTTCAACGAGTGGCGCGACTTCTCCGAGCGCAACCCGCGCGATGCCGACAGCGTCCACACCATCCGGTTCCGCATCCGCGTCCCGAAGGTGGTGATGCTGCTGTTCTTCGACCGCCTGCCGCGCAAGGAGGTCAAGTTCACCCGGCACAACATCTTCGAGCGCGACAGCAACACCTGCCAGTATTGCGGCGTCCTCTTCGAGCGGCGCGACCTGAACATTGACCACGTCATCCCCCGCGACCGCGGCGGCGCCACCACGTGGGAAAACGTCGTCTGCTCCTGCATCCCCTGCAATACGCGCAAGGGCAACCGCACGCCGTCCGAGGCCGGCATGCGGCTCGTCCGCAAGCCGAAGCGGCCCAAGTGGCGGCCGTTCGTGCAGATCAGCTTCACCCGGACCGGCGACGATAGCTGGAAACATTTCCTGGATCTGGCCTACTGGAACGTCGAATTGGGCCACGAAGGCCCCGACGAGCCGGGTTGACGGCGGGTGTTTTGGAAGCCGCCTAGCGCGCGCCAGCCCCGGTGGTTTCCCGCCGGGGCTGATCGTTTTTGGAGAAAGGCTTGTGTTGGTGGCGGCGTGTTGTTAGAGGAAAAGGCCGCTTTGCCGGAAGGCGAAGCCAACGAGGACACGATGATGAGAAAAACACTGGCGATTTTGACACTGTGCGGCATCGGCGCGTGGAGCGCGCAGGCGCAAACGGGCGCGTTGATGCCCTACAAATCGGCCCACTTCAAACAGACGATGAGCGTCACGGGCGGCGGGCCGGAATCACTCCAAAGCATCAAGGCCGAGCTGTGGTTCCTCAACCCCGACCGGCTGCGGGTGGTGACGGTCGTGGAGGGCAAGCGGCAGGTCATCCTGATCAGCAGCGGCTTCGCCTATGTGTTTGAAGAGGGCGCCGAGGTGGGCATGAAGATGCCATTGCAGAAACAACTGCTCGACCAACTGGCCAAATTCACCGAGGTGTTCTCGAAACTGGATTCGTGGAAGAAGTCGAAGATCGGCTCGGAGAAGGTGGGCGACAGGATGTGCGATGTCTATGCCTTCAAGGACCTGGCCGACGGCCAGCCCGTCGAGGGCAAGGTGTGGCTGTGGA
Source organism: Methylacidiphilum sp. (assembly GCA_020718125.1). Lineage (GTDB taxonomy): Bacteria > Verrucomicrobiota > Verrucomicrobiia > CAIQCK01 > CAIQCK01 > JACRKA01. Next base: position 12,036 of record DYDC01000023.1, read on the forward strand.
AGGAGAAGAACTTCCCGGTCCGCATCATGCAGTCATCCCAAGGCAAGACAGTGACCGTGGACCACTCGGAAGCGGAGATCAACGAGAACGTGTCCCCGGCGCTGTTCGATCCGCCGCAAGGGGTGAAGTTCCTCGATGCGCCGACGATGACCCCGGGCGTGGCGAAGTGACTTCGCGGCAGCCGGCGCGCCGCGATCCGGTCAGGGCGTGGCGGGTTTCTTGGGCGTCTCGCGCTGGGCCACCGTGGAAGTGATGCTGTAGGTCGGCAGGAACCGGTAGTAAACCTCCAGCGCCAGGCACATCAGCGTGGTGTGATAAACCTTGGTGTCTTTGCCGATCACCTTCCGCGCGGTCATGTTGTCCTGCCACGCTGCGGCACCCGGCATTGGCCACCAGCCTTCCGGGTTCTGGTTCTCCACGATCTGGTCGCGGAGCCGCGCGTTCCAGTCGGCCCACCAACGGCCGCCGGCGTGAAACATCGCCTGCGTGACGTAATACCACGCGTAGGTGGAGTTCGCGTTGGCCATGCGGAACCGCGTCTCAGTGTTCAGCGCCCCCGGCAGTGTCTGCCGCACCTCGGCGCAGTGGCCGTCACCGAGCAGTTGCAGGCACAAGATGCCAATCCCGTCCAGCGCGTCGGAGTGGCCGCGGTCGGGCACCGCGTAACCAAACCGTTTTTCCTGCTGGTAGTAGATCGAGTGGAACCATTGCCGCGAGCGCGCCAGCGCCTCGTTGAGGCCGGGCACTTGCAGGCCGGCGTTCTTGGCGGCCACCAGCGCCTGCACGTTCCACGCCGCGATGGAACTGTCGCCGCTGGGCCGGTGCTTGAGGTTATAGACGCCACCCGGCCCCGTGTTGTAATCGTAGTCCCACGACCCGTCGGGACGCTGCGAGCGGATGATGAGGCTGACGGCGGTCTCGGCCATCGTCTGCAAGCCCCCGTAGCGCGTCAGCGCATAGTCCTCGCAGATCGCGTAAGCGGCAATGGGATGCTGGTATTCAAACCGCGCCGTGCCCATGTAGCCCGCGCCGTCCTTGCGGCTCTGCTCGGCAACGGACGCCAGATAGTTCAACCCCTCGCGCACGGCCTGCTGAAACTCCTCGCTGTCGTGCGTCTCGCCGTGGCCGAGGAACGCCAGCAATGCCAGCCCCGTCATCGCCGCGTGATACTGGCTGCCCCACGAACCCGGGTTCTTGCCGCCGACGTTCTGGTTTTGCTTCAACCAACGCAATCCCTTTAGCACCGCCGCCTCGCTGCCATCGGAACCGCCGTAGCGCGTCACGGCCATGCCGCGCGAGTTGCCGCTCACGCGGCCGGCCAACGCGTCGGAGGTGCCGCCCGCGCCTTTTTGTGAGGAACCGCCGGACGCGATGCCGGGCGCCTTGGGACTCAATCCCGTAATCACCATCGGCGCGCTCGGCAGCCGTGGGATGGCGCGCGGGTTGGGCACGCCGCGCGAGACCGTCGGTATCGGCGCGATGCGCGGGGCGGCGTTGGCCAGCTCGCTCGGATCCTTGCTCTTCTCGCCAAACGACGTCTCCGGCCCGATCGCCGCGAGCGCCTCGCCGACCTGTTTGGAAATCACCAGCGAGGGCAGCACAGTGGGCGCCGGCGCCTCCTGAAAATGCATCAATACGCGGTAGCCGAACGCCGCAAAAACACCCAGGTGAATCAACGCCGCAATGACGTAGTAATGTGTGGGCCAGCGCCGGCGGCGCGGCCGTTCCATCAGAAGGTCCACCTCATCCGGAAACCGCGGCGTGAACCCGGTCGGCAGCGAATGCCGCTTGACGCGTGGCTGCACGGGCTTCCTCTTGGCAACCCGCGGCTTGCCGGCGTGCAACGACACGACACGCACCCGCTTCCCCGGTGCAGATGCCTCCTTGGGCGGCTGCGCGCCCGGGCTGTTTCGCCGTGACTCCGTTTCCACGTCCAAATTACGAATCGGGGATGCTAGCCGGTCTTCCGGACAATAGCAATCAGCGAAAAAGGCCCCAAAAGGCTCAAAAACCACAGAAGGCTCAGAGATCGAATCGTTAGCGCCACCGAGGTTGTTGGGGCGCGGGAATGAAAGGCCGGCAGCCGTAGGATTGCCTGCTCACATCTGGAAGATCGCCTTGGTCATCTCGACCCAACGCTTGAGCCGCGACCGGTCGCCGCTGGTGGTGTAAACGTCGCGGAAGAGAATCTCCAGATTGCAGTCGCGGGTGGCCGCGCCGGTAGTAAGGCTCGATGACGAGGTCGTCGCCCAGTTCCTCGGCCTGGCGCGGCGTGATCCGCATGTTCTTCTCCACGCTCCGCAGGAACGGGTCTTCGCACATCACCTCGCTGTCGGCCACATAGCCGTCAATCCAAGCCGTCTTGAAGAGGATCACGGGCCGTTCGGCCTTGAGGTCGTGGGCCGCCTTCTACGGACGCTTGCGTTCCACCATGACCGGCAGGGATGCGAACTCCATCCACTTCGCGGCCAGTCCCCGGATGATGTCGCGGTCTTTCTTGGAGATCACGTGTGCTCTCACTCCATTTGCAGAAACTTCCACCGTCATGCCCAACGCCGCGCAGCCTACGCCGCCGCCGTTTCTCGAACCAGCAGAAATCTGGTGGCGGCCGGTGGCGGCCGGCGGCCCGGAGGGCTTGTCATGCTGGCTGAAGCCCGCTAAGTTCCCCGCGACTTATGCCGATCTACGAATACATCTGTAAGGACTGTGACAAACATTTTGACGTGCTGGTGCGCGGCTCGGAGACGCCCGTGTGCCCGTCGTGCAAGAGCAAGAAGCTGGAGAAGCAACCCTCCACGTTCGCCGTGAGCAGCGCAGGCGGTTCGTCTGGAGGCGACCTGCCCGAGGCGTGTCGCTCGTGCAGCAATCCCGCCGGCCCCGGCGCGTGTGGGATGCGGCCGTAGGGGGCCCCTCCACAAGGAAGCCCGGCGACACACGGCCCCTCCATTAGCCGCTCAAAAGCCTTGGCAAGTCATGCGGGCTTCATTAGAGTCCCGAGCCCTATGGGTCAGCAATACAACAAGGTCATCAAACGTCGTCGCCGCCAGGCTTATCTCAAACGCAAGAAGGCCACCGCCAAACAGGCCACGGCCGCCAAGGCTCCGTCCGCCGCGAAGGAGTGAAGCGGGTCCTCATCACGGGCGCCAGCGGTCTGGTTGGCTCGCATCTGATGCGGCAGGCGGCGGGCCGGCTCGACACGCTCGGCGCGTTCCAGAGTTTCGAACCGCGCGGTCTGCCCGGCCGGTTCGTGCGGGTGGACCTCACCGATCCGACCGCAGCGGCGGGGCTGGCGGCTTCGTTCCGTCCCGATGTGATCATCCACTGCGCCGCGATGGCGGACTCCGACCGTTGCCAGGCCGAGCCGGCCCTGGCGCGCCGGCTGAACGTGGACACAACACGCATCCTCGCGCGGCGCGCGCAGCAGGCCGGCGCGAAGCTTGTGTTTCTCTCCACCGACATCATCTTCGATGGGCGCAAAGGCGCGCCCTACGTGGAGGAAGACGCGCCGAACCCGCTCAGTTTCTACGCGGAAACGAAAGTGGAGGCGGAGAATGTGGTGCGCGGGGAATGTGAGCGGTCGGTGATTGTCCGCACGTCATTGATCTACGGTCCCAGCCCGCGCGGCGACCGCGGGATTGACGAGCGGCTGGGCATCGCCATCCGCGCCGGCCGGCCGCTCCGGTTGTTCGCGGACGAATTCCGCGCGCCGATGAGCGCCGCCAATCTTGCCGATGCGGTCCTCGAACTGGCCGGGTCGCCGCACACGGGCACGTATCACATGGCAGGCGCTGAATGCCTGAGCCGGCACGAGATCGGATTGACCATCACCCGGCACTACGGCTGGCCGACGGACACCATCCAGGCAACGCGCGCGGCCGACGCGCCGATGAACCCGCCGCGGCCCACCAAGCTGGTATTGGACACGAGCAAGGCGCGGGCGGTGTTGACGACGAAACTGCTCGGCCTGCGCGAAGGGCTGAAAGCGCCCGGGACGGGCGTGGTTTCAGGGAGCTAGCGGCCCACGGGCTTGTTGATGTTCTCCGGTGTTGGCGCGATGGTGGGCGCCTTGAAGCGGCCGGGTTGCTTCAGCTTGTCAATCTTCTCCTGCAGCTTGGCTTCTATCTTTGTCGGCAGACGGGTCGTTTCGTAAGTCTTTCCGCTCTCGGCGGCCGTCTTGGTCCCGAATAACCGCTGCCACCAACTCTTGGGCTTGGGCGATTCAAAGCTCTTCGTGGCGTAGTTCTTTCCCGCCATCGAACTGCTGCTGGTGGTGAACTCCTTGTCCGGGGCGGCTTTGGTCGAAAATTCCTTTGCCGTGAATGGCTTGGTCTCAAACGTCTTCGTCGTCGCGCTTTTGGCGCCAAACGACTTGGAGTTGAATGCTTTGTCGCTGTAGGTGGATTTCTTCTTCAGCAGGTCTTGCGGCTTGACCGTGTTGTCCTGGAAATAATAGCGAGGCGGGTCCTGGGCCAATGCCGGCAACGCGACCGCAACGAGCATGACAGAAATCCACTTCACGACGCCAGCGTAGGACGAAGGCCGGACAGAATCAACCGTTTACTCATCCGTTGCCTTCAAGGGCACCTCCGGCAACTCTTTGCTGGCGCAGCGGCGTTGTAGGCCGCTTCTGCGAAGCGGCGAATTTATCAAGAGTTTCGCCAACTCGCAGAGTCGGCCTACAACGAATTTCATCTGGCGAATAGTTACCGGAG
>DYDC01000357.1 GCA_020718125.1 Methylacidiphilum sp.
GGCACCGAAGTGTTTCTCCACCGCGTCGAGTCGCAGGATGACGTCGTTCATTTGCCGCGATACACGCACCGCGCCGCGCAGGTCTCCTGCACGACGATGGCGATCAGTTGGGGCAATGCAGGTTTGAGCCGCTGCCATATCCATCGCGCGAGGTTCTCGCTGGTCGGATTCTCCAGGCCAGGCACCTCGTTCAGATGACAATGGTCAAGCCGCTCATGAACCGGCCGGAACGCCTTCGAGATGTCGCCATAGTCCACCAGCCAGCCGCGTTTCTCGTCCACCTTGCCGGCGACGTGGACCTCGATCTTGAAACTGTGGCCGTGCAGCCGCGCGCACTTGTGACCCTTTGGAGCTTTCGGCAACGCGTGCGCTGCCTCGATCGTGAAATCCTTGATGAGTTCAACTTTCATGAATCAAATCGCCGACGCGCGGCCGGCTTCCATCGGTTGGTAATAGCGATGGTCGCTGCATTTCGCCAAGCGAACAATAACGGTCGGCCCGCGCCATCGCGACAGCTTCTTTCAGTGAAAACCCGGCAAAGCCGATTGTGGACAAGGCGGGACGGGCGTCCCGCACGGCAACAGGGTGGACCGTGCGTCCCGCACGGCCAATCATGGATGAATCGCCGCGCGGGACGCGCGGCCCACCCTGTTGCAGCAACTCAATCGGCCTCACAAACACAAACCGGTTCAACGGCGACGGCGCCCAGCCGCTGCGCTCGTCCAGCGCCACCGTCCAGTCCGTCGAGCCTTTGCCCGCCCAGACGCATCCGCGGAAACTCCATTCGCTGCGCGCGCGCGCGATGGCAGCCGCATCCTCGAAGCCCAGTTCCACACGCGGCCAACGGCGGTCGAAGGCTTTCATCTCGCGCGCCAGCGCCTCCGCAAACGCCGCCGCGTCGCCGCGCACGTAGAAGCATTGCGACGACATGCAGCCCTGTTGGTCCCACATGGAGGCGTCACGGGCAGCGGAGCGTATTGCGGATTGCGGATTGCGTATTGCGGACTTGCTGAAGTTGACGAGGCCGATGCTGACGCGATGGCCGAAGCCGAAGAATGTGGGAGGGGCCTCAGCACCCCGACCTTGCTTCGTCTTGGCATGGGATCGGGGCGCTAAGGCCCCTCCCATATTCAGCCGCAGCGTCTCAATGGTCTCATCGTCGCCGTAAGCCACGACGACGTCGGCGCGCTGATAAGCCTCGCGGTCGTTGGTCAGCGTCACGCGCGCGGTCAACTTCGCATCCACCGCTGCCAGCGACTCGACGAACAACGCCGGCATCGGATCGCCCGTGGCGGGTTTCACGACGTTGCGCGCGCCGCTGAGGAGGCCGACGATGATGCTGACGACGCCGGGGTTTGGAAGATTGCCGGAGAGGACGTGGCAGAGGGTTGGCCGAGCGCCCCGCACGGCAACAGGGTGGGCCGGGCGTCCCGCACGGCCAATCATGAATGAATCACCGCGCGGGACGCGCAGTCCATCTTGATGGCCGTCCGGGACGGCCGGCCCGCTTGGCGCTTCGCGGCGCTCCAGTTCCTCGACGTTCGCCGCGATTTCGGCGAACAGCTCGCGCAGGCCCAGTTCGATCATCTGCGGCGAGAAGGCGGCGAGTTCGCGCTTGGCGCGCGCCATCCACGGGCTGCGTGGTTCCAGCCACAAACGCGCGGCGGCGGCAATCGTGGCCGCGTCACGGAGTGGCGCGGCTGCTTTGTTTCCCGCTTTCATGACGCCACCATCAGCGAACACCCGCGCGCTTCCGCCTGTGGCGCGCGACCGATCAGCTCGAAGCCGTCGCCGCGGCGCACGCCGATGTCTTCCGTCTGAATCGCGGTGACGGAAGCCCGGTTGGCAAGGTCGAAGATGCGGATGAGGCCGCGTTCGCCGTCGCGGGCCTCGCCGCCGGTTTCGGGGTTGATGACTTGGGCGCGCGTCCACGGAGGACCGTGAAAGATTGCGGAATGCGGATTGCGGAATGCGGATTGGGGAGCCGCGTAGAACTGTGACGACATCTCGCACATGCCGTATTCGCTGACGATGGCGGAGCGGGGGATGCCCAGCTTGGCGGAAACCATGGCGTGAAGCTCGTCGCGCGGGATTTCACGCGAGCGGCCTTTGTAGCCGCCGGTCTCCATGACGCGGGAGCCGGGTGGCAGCGGCAGCGACTTGACGGCGTCGAGCAGGCGAACGAAGGCGAAGGCAGCGCCGAGAAGGAGGATTTTGGATTTTGGATTTTGGATTTTGGATTGAACCGCTTTTGCCAGCGCGCGGCCATCTTCGAGTGCAGCGGCGCCAACGAGCGCTGACTCTGGCGCGCCGAGCCGGCGGCGGATGGTTTCCATCATGTGGACCAGCGATGAGTGCGGCGCTTCAAAAGGTGTGGGGGTGAGAATGATCACGGTGGGCCGGGCGTCCCGCACGGCATCCGAGTGGGCCGGGCGTCCCGCACGGCCAATCATCAACTGATCACCGCGCGAGACGCGCGGTCCACCTTGATGGCCGTCCGGGACGGCCGGCCCACTCTCCAGCACTCGCGCCTCGAACATCGGCCACAACGCCGCTTCGTAGAGCGCCAGCGTCCAGTGGCTGTGAAAATGTCGGCTATAACTGCTTCGGCCTTCGGCCTTCGGCCCTCGGCCTTCCCTCTCGGTCGTGCCGCTGCTGTGAAAGACGGCGGTGCGCTCCGCGGGCCGCAGCGTCGTCAGTTTCGCATCTTTGAACGCCGTCGTCGGCACGGCGGGAATCTGTTTCCAATGCGCGACGTTGCGCGGGCTGCGGCCGAGGGACTCGCAGTAGCGGCGATACGGCGCGTTGCGGGTGAACTGATGGCGGAAGAGCGCGAGCGCGAGGTGGTTGAACTCAGCGTCAGGGCAACGGCGTTCCACACTGCGGGCAATGAGGCCGAGGATGCGGGCATCGAGTTGCTCCGGGGAGAGGAGCCTCGGCGTGGCGACGGCGGATTTGTGGCGCGCGGTTTTCATTCGCTGGTTGAGCCGCTAACAGCGGAGGCACGTGGGCCTCACGACGTTCGTATCGGTTGTTTCGAGTGCGTGGGAGTCTAATCGCGCTTCGCCGGGGGTCAAGGCCGGCGTTTCAGCGCATCTCGGCCAGCGTGGCAGTCAGTTCCAGCCGGCGATCCGGTGTGAGCGC
>DYDC01000358.1 GCA_020718125.1 Methylacidiphilum sp.
CCAGCCGCTTCAACGCAAGCTAAATGTCTGATGTTGAGACCTGACCCCGATCACCGATCACTTCCGATTTGGAATTGCCTGCTCCCATAATCAACCAATGCCTCTGCAGGATATTTGCCGCCGAGGCGCCGTGGCTGCGACATTGGAGTTTTTCCGCCGACATTTCCCTCCTGGCTATCGCCCGGAAACGGCCGGTCGCCTGATGAGGCTGGCTGCAACACGGAAACCGGCGCGGTCGTCGTCCACGCGCCGGGATCAACCGCGGAACCGTTTCTTGCAGAACCGCTCGATGCGGTCGAGGCCCTTCTCGATGTTCGCCATCGAAGAGGCATAGGAGAGCCGGATGTGCTTGTCGGTGCCGAACGCCTCGCCCGGCACGACCGCGACCTTTTCCTCGCCGAGCAGTTGTTTGGAGAACTCCATCGGCGCCAGGCCGAGCTTGCTGATGTTCGGCATCAGGTAGAACGCGCCCTTGGCGTTCACACACGACACGCCGGGGATCGCGTTCAGGCGCTGGAACATGTAGGCGCGGCGCCCGGTGTATTTCGTCAGCCATGCCTTCAGGTGGTCCTGCGGGCCGTTGAGCGCCGCCACCGCGCCGGCTTGGGCGAAGCTGGTCGGGTTTGAGGTTGAGTGGCTCTGGATGGCGTCAATCGCCTTTGCGATCGGCTCGGGCGCGGCCAGGTAGCCCAGCCGCCAGCCCGTCATCGAGTAGCCCTTCGAGAGGCCGATCACGGTCACCGTGATGTCGTAGAACTCCTTCCCGAACGAAGCGAGGCTGTGGTGGGTCGCGCCGTCATAGACCAGCTTCTCGTAAATCTCGTCGCTCAACACCAGCACGCCTTTCTCGATACAGACGCGGCCCAGCGCCTCCAGTTCGGCGCGCGTGTAGAGCGAGCCGGTCGGGTTCGATGGCGAGTTGAGGATGAACAGCTTCGTCCGGGGTGTGATGGCGGCGCGGAGTTGCTCCGGCGTAATCTTGAACTCGCTGGCGTCGGTTGTCTGGATGATGACCGGCCTCGCGCCCGCCATCTTCACCATCTCCGGGTAACTCAGCCAGTAGGGCGCGGGGATGAGGGCCTCGTCGCCGGGGTTGCACGTCGCGAAGACGACGTTGAAGCAGGAGTGCTTGCCGCCGCAGGAGACGATGACCTGGTTCGCCTTGTATTGGATGCCATTCTCGCGCGCGAGCTTGTCGGCGATGGCCTGACGCAGTTCCGGCGTGCCGCTGGAGGGCGTGTATTTGGTCATGCCCCTGGCCAGCGCGGCGACGGCGGCGTCCTTGATGTGCTGGGGCGTGTCAAAGTCCGGCTCCCCTGCCCCAAACCCGCACACGTCCTCGCCGGCGGCTTTCATCGCCTTGGCTTTGGCGTCCACGGCGAGCGTCAGCGACGGCGTCAGCGCCTTGGCTCGTTCTGCAACGAAGTCTTTCACCGTGATCTTCCCCCAAACCCAAACCCGCGTCGTGGTGACAGCGCTACAGTTTTCCGTAAAACTGCTCGACGATCTGCTTGAAGTTGTTTTCCGCGACGTTGACGATGCCGATCTCGCGCCTGGCGTTTTCCGGCGAGTCGGACGCGTGCGCCGCGTTGACCATCACCGACGTGCCGAACTCGCGACGGATCGTGCCGGCGCCGGCCTTCTTCGGGTCGGTCGGGCCGAGCACCTCGCGGATCTTGCGGACGGCGTCCGCACCCTCGTAAACGAGCGCGATGCACTTGGCGGTGCCCGGCTCCTTTTTCTTCTTCGCGTCGCACTCCGACGGCGCCAGCCCGGCCATGAACTTCACGATGTTCTCGAACTGTTGCTCGCCGAACACCGGCCCGAGCACGTCGCCGAGCTTCTTCTGCGCGTCCTCCGGCAGCTTGGCTTCCAGCGCCGCCTCGATGGCCGGCTGCACCTTCGCCACCGCCACGTCCTTCAGTTTCGTGCGCAGGACCTCGCGCACCGGCCCGTAGAATTCCTCCGCCTGCGCCACGCTCATGCGGTGGACCTTCACGCCCACGATGTAAAGCCCCGTTCGCGACAGGACGTCCACGACGTTGCCCGGACGGCCGCTTGGGAACATGAAGTTGTCCGGCTTGATCAGCGCCAGCGTCTGCTGCGGCTTGACGCTCGGCGGGTATTCGATGGTGTTCTCCAGCACGCCGCCGTCCTTGTCCGAGAACTTCGCCCAGAGCTTCAGCTTGAACTCCGCCTCCTCGCGCGTTGGCGCGGCCAGCACCGCCGGCTCGAAGTAACGCACCTCGCCACCCGGCCCCACCACATAGTCGCCGTAAGTGTCCCGGATGGTCTCGCCGCGGACCACGCCGCTGGCGATGTCGCCGACCACCGCGCGCACACGGCGCACCGCGTCATCGCCGCGGAAGAGCAACATCATCACCCGCCGACGGCGGCCCGTCTTCGGGTTGGGCGAGTAATGGTCGAGGATGTATTGCCGGATCAACTCCTGGATCTTTTTCGGCTGCGGGTCGGCGGGTGTGACGCTGGCGGCGGCATACTGCTCCACCAGTTCCTTGCTTGGCGCGAACATGCGCGCCCCCGCCACGTCCAGCGCCGTCCGCGACAACAGCCGCGACAGGACGCCGCCGGTGCGGCTCTTGAACAGCGTGTATGGGTTGATCAATACGTAGGCGAGTTCTTCTGCCATGACAAAATTCCTTCCGACGGCCCGCGCCGGGCCGTAACGACTTCAAGCGGCGCGACACCCCTCTTGCCGCACGCCGCGGTTTATGATTGCCGCGCGCGACGCGAACCGCGCGGCCCCACCGGCCTCAGGCTTTGCCGAGGATCTTGAACATCCCCGTGCCGCAAGTCGGACATTTGCCCTGTAACGCCTTGCGGCCGTTCTTCATTGTCACTTCCTTCGCTTCGACGATTTCCTTCTTCGCCTTGCATTTCACACAGTATCCTTCGGCCATGATCGTATCCTCCTTGCGGCAGACGGTTCATTCCGCCGCCGAAATCGCCGCAAACCCTAGAAGCCGCCCCCAAGCCCGTCAAGAACCATTTCCCCCTCCGTCACGTGCCGGGCGCAACTTGACACACGCACCACGATCAAGTCCCGGAGGGACGGACGAGAATAGCCCGGCGCTTTAGCGCCGGGAACGCCGCCCGTGATGGCAGAGTCCCGTAGGGACGACAG
>DYDC01000359.1 GCA_020718125.1 Methylacidiphilum sp.
CGCGGCTCGCTGCGGAACGGCCCCGGCGCGTTGACTCCGAAAAGCTGGGGCGTCTGCTGCGGCTTCGGGTCCGCCTGCGGGGCGAGGTGTTTGAAGACGCTCTTGAAGCCCAGGCTGCACTGGAGCCGTCGCTGGCCTTTGGAGTCAATCTTCGGGTTTACCGTGATGATCGCTTTCGTGAACGGGGCGGCTGACTTGATCTTCTGCGCCTGCGCGCGCGCCTCGCGGTAGTCGAGCTTGCGATCCTTCACGACGGCGTCGAGCCGCTTCAAATCCTCCAGCGTGATTGGCCCCCAAAGCGAACGCCACAGCTTCGGTGTCACCGTCGGCGAGATGATGTTCACGATGCGCTTCCCGTCGCCCTCCTGCATCCAGTAACCGATGATGAGCATGAACGGCTCATCTACCTCGAACTGCCGCAGCGCGTCGCCCAGGTCCACCGGCGCGCCGTATTTGATGGCCTTGGGATTGACCGGAACGCGACCGTGGCCTTTGTTGACTTCCTTCGGGATGTCCCACTTCTGTGTGTAGCCGGGCGCCACATAACCACCGAAGAAGGTATCCCGCACCCATTTCTCGAACACGAAACCGTGCTGTTGGACCTCTTGCGCCAGCGCCGAACTGCTGGCCAACACCAACACCAGCCTGCCGAGACGACGGACGACATCAGGGCATTTCATTTGAGGAACTCCCCGACGACCTCGCAGTGGGCCGTCTGCGGGAACATGTCCACCGGCTGCACGCCGGTGAGCCGGTAGCCGGCGGCCAGCAGCGACTTCGCGTCGCGCGCAAACGTCCCGAAGTCGCACGAGACATAGACGACGTGCGGCAGCGCGGCGGCGCAGACGGCGTTGCGGACGTTGTCGCTGAGGCCCGCGCGCGGCGGATCGAGCAGCAGTGTGGTTTTCTCGCGCGGGAGCAGCTCCAGCGCGCGCGGCAACTGGAACTCCACGTAGCCATCAAAGAACCGCAGGTGTTGATAACCAAGCCGCTGCGAGTTCTTGCGCGCCCAGATGACGGCCTGGCGGTCGTATTCGATGCCGATCCCCGCGTCGAGCTGCTTCGCCATCGCGATGGTGAACAGGCCCACGCCGCAGTAAGCATCGAGCAGATGGCGATGGCCCGCCGCCGTGACGCGCTGCCGCACTTGCTCCACCAGCGTGGCAACGAGGAGGCGGTTCGCCTGAAAGAAACTGTTGGCGGGCACTTGGAGCATCACGCCGCCAACGGTTTCCTCCAGCACTTGTTGGCCGCTGCCGACCATGCCCCGCGAGTCGAGCCGCATCGCAAACGAGTAACGCTGCTCCATCGGCGGCGGCGCGGCGCGATAGGTCGTCAGCGCATGGTTCAACGGCTCCGCGGCGATCTCGCAACGAGGGATGTCCAACAATGTGCGATGGTCTGCGGCGTGGAAGCCGATGATCCGTCGGCGCGGGTGTGACTCCATCGAAATCTTATTGCGGTAGCCGAAAGGCTCCGGTGAGCCGATTGTGTCGGCCACTGGCGGCCCGGCGACGCCCGCAATGCGCTGGAGCGTCGCAATAACCTGGCGCTTTTTGATGGCCAGTTGTTCCCGGTAGGCGATGTGCTGATACTGGCAACCACCGCAGGGCATCGGGCAATTCGGCGGCGCCGGGCGCGGCCCGAAACAAAGGCAGCGCGGCGTAACGCGGTGGGGCGATGGCGCGAGCACCTCGACGAGTTCGCCCACGGCGAAGTTCTTCCTCATCTCCACCACCCTCGCCCGGACGCGCTCCCCTGTGATGGTGTAAGGCGCGAAGACAACCTCGTCCTCATGGCGCGCAACGCCGCCGTTGACAGCCACGTCGTGGATGGTGATTTCGATGGTGTCGCCGATGGTCATGGCTGTTTCAAAATGTTGACAGCCGACGCGGCGGTTCCTACTGTGTGCGGCGCTTTTCGGCGCCAGGGTAGCTCAGAGGTAGAGCAGGGGACTCATAAGCCCTTGGTCGGGGGTTCAATTCCCTCCCCTGGCACCAATTCCTTCCCGCGCCGTCCGCTACCCGCTCACTTCAACAACGTCTCAATCTTCGCCGCCTTGCGCTGCTGCTCGATGAATTGTGTGAGGAGCTTGTTGACCTCGCGGTTCTTCAGGAAACGCACGATGGTGTCCTTCATCTTCTCCAACGCGCGGGTCCGCGCCGGCTGCGAGCCGGTCTTCTTGATGATGTGATAGCCAAACTTGCTGGTCACCACCTCGCTGACCTCGCCGTCCTTCAGCGCGAACGCGGTCTGCTCGAACTCCGGCACCATCTGGCCTTTGCCGAAAAAGTCGAGGTCCCCGCCGTTCTGCGCCTGTTTGTTGCCGGGGTCTTCGCTGATTTCATTGGCGACCTTGGCAAAGTCCTCGCCCTTGAGCACGCGGGCGCGGGCGGCGTCAATCGCGGCGCGCTTGGCCTTCTTCACCTCGTCGGTGGCGGTTTCCGGCGCCTGCACGAGGATGTGGCTGGCGCGGACCATCTCCGGGGCCTGGAAATACCGCGGGTTTTCGCTATAGAACGTCTTGGCCTGGTCGTCGCCGATCTGGACCTTGCTGCCGAACTGCTGCTCGATGAACTCGCGCAGCCGGACGCCTTCAGTCACGTCCGCGTGGAACCGCTCCTGGGTCTGTCCAGCCTTGGCGATGCGGTCGCTGAACTCCTGCTCGGTCTTGAACTGGCCTTTGATCTCCGCGATCCGCGCCTCGATCTTCTTGTCGAGGTCGGCCACCTTGACGCCTGCGGCGGCCTGCCTGAGCAACTCATGGTCAATCATCTTGGTCAGCACCTGCCGTTGAAACCCAAGCTTCTGATCGTCGGTGATCTGCTGTCCCTGCGCGGCGAGCATCTGCAGGTCGGCGGCGGAAGCTTCGTCGAGCTGCTGGCGGTTGATCGGCTTGCCGTTGACGGTTGCCACGGCGGGGGACGCCGGCGGGTTTTGCGCGTGCGCCAACGAACCGCCAAGCCCGGCGGCCAACGCCCAGATAACGATGCGATTGCAGACAGTCATTTGTCCTTTCATCTTGGGTGCCGCCACACAAGGCGTTCACCGCAAAAGAGGCGCAATCCTACGGGCCGAAGGCGGCCAGCGCAAGAGCGAATCCGATGGAGCCGGCCCGCCGGGCGCAACTT
>DYDC01000360.1 GCA_020718125.1 Methylacidiphilum sp.
GAAACCAAACGAAAAACCGAACCACAACCCTCAACAAGGCTCCGCAAGATGGTTACCGGAGGTTCCCAACTGTTCGTAGCCACCATTGGCTTCCTCTCTTTCGTCCAAGCCTTCGCGGCGGCCGTGCCGATGATTGACCCCGCCAAGCCGACCGTCATCCAGTTCCCGCCACAGCAGGCGAAGTTCGCGCGGTTCGTCATCCATGCGAGCAGCGACGCGCAGCCGTGCATTGACGAGTTGGAGGTCTGCGGCGCCGACGAGAAGCGCAATCTGGCGCTCGCGAAGGACGGCGCGAAGGCCAGCGCGTCGTCGTGTCTGGGCGCCCATGCCAACTACTACAAGATCGAGCATCTCAACGACGGTCTCTACGGCAACAGCCACAGTTGGATCGCGGCGACTTCGGGCGAGGAATGGGCGCAGATCGAGTTGGCTCAGCCAGCCAAGGTGTCGAAGGTCGTCTTCTCGCGCGACCGCGAAGGAAAATATCGCAGCCGTGTGCCGGTGGAGTTTGAGGTCCGGCTTTCGCTCGATGGCAAACAGTGGAAGACCGTCAGCAAGGTGAAGACGACCCACTTGTCCGCAGTGCACCGATCCCTGCCTTACGTGCTGCCCGCGCCGTTGCCGGAGCCGGTGACGTATGACGGCCTGCTGCGTTACGCCTTCCTGTGCGAGCAGGCAACATGGAAGAAGATGGACACCAACGATCATCTTTCGCCGCTGTTTACGGAGCGGCCGGCGCTACCGGGCGGCGGACCGTATTGGGGTCGCATTGCGCGGCTGAAGCCGGCGGAGCGTGTGCTGACGCAGATGGAGGAGATGGTCGTCCGGCTCGCAGCGAAAGGCGTGGACGTTGCGGACGCGAGGAAGGAACTGGTGGCGTTGCGACGGCGCGCAGCCGACTGTAGCGGCGGTCTCCGACCGCCGTCCGCTGCATCATCGAAAGCTGGTTCGCCAGAAGCCGGCGGTCAGAGACCGCCGCTACAGGACGATGAGGCGCTTTATCTCGACGCGCGGCTGGCGAAACGACGGCTGATGTTCCGCGACCCGGATCTCGCGCCGCTGCAACGCATCCTGTTCGTGAAGCGGCATCCTTACCTCTCGTCGCACAACTACAGCGACGTGCTCGACTCGCAGTTCAAGCCAGGCGGCGGCGTGTGTGTATTGGAAGTGCCGCGCCGCAGTGGGCGTTTGGAGCCGGCGGATGCGAAGCTGACGACGATCTTCGACGCAAGCGGCGGCATCGCGCGCGACGCAATGGCGGATTTCGAGGCGCGGAAGATTTATTTTGCTTACCGACCGCAGAAGAGCCGCGAGGGCGAACAGGAGCCTTACTGGCACCTGATGGCGATGGATGCGGGCGGCGGCCGAGCAAGGCAGCTCACAGACGGGCCGTTCCATGACTACTATCCGTGTCCGCTGCCTGACGGGGGGCTGGCGTTCATCTCGACGCGCTGCAAGGCGCGGTTCCTGTGCTGGCGGCCGCAGGCGTTCGCGCTGTTCCGCATGGACGCAGGCGGCGAGATTCGGCCACTGTCGTTCGCCAACCTCAGCGAGTGGACGCCGATGGTGATGCGCGACGGGCGCATCCTTTGGACGCGGTCGGAATACATAGACAAGGGCGCCGACTTCGGTCACACGCTCTGGGCGGTGCGGCCCGACGGCACGCACCCGGAGTTGATCTTCGGCAACAACACGCCCAACTGCTACATCAATGGCCGCGAAGTGCCCGGCACTCACGAGATTCTCTGCACGATGTTCTCGCACGGCGGCGACCACAACGGTCCGCTGGGACTGGTGGACCTTGCGAAAGCAAACGGCCCGTCCGACACCAACGCGATCACCAACATCACGCCCGACACGCGGCCCCACTACAACATGAGCTGGCCGCGACACGAGTGCTGGCGCGATCCGGCACCGGTGACGCGCGATTATTTTCTCGCCAGCCACGCGCCCGCGGATCGGTTCGGGCTTTATGTGGCGGACCGCTGGGGCAACCGCGAGTTGCTCTACCTGGACCCCGCGATGGGCAGCATGAGTCCGACGCTGTTGCGGCCGGAACCGAAACCACCGGTGATCGGCAACAGCGTGCCGACGCTCGCCAGCGCCGAGATGGGGCAGTTCACCGTCGCCGATGTCTATCAGGGTTTGGAGCCGGCGGTGCCGCGCGGAATGGTGAAATACATCCGTGTCTGCCAGGAGGTGCGGGCGGACCTGGAGCGGCTGGTTAGCGGCGAGTATCGGCGCGACCACGGCCCGGTGTTCGAGGATTTCTACGCCACGCCCATCCACAAAGTGAACGGCCCGTTCGGCTGGCCAAGCTACGTCGCGAAGACAGCGCTCGGTCTTGCGCCAGTGGAGATGGACGGCTCGGCGAGCTTCTACGCGCCTGCGGGCAAGGTGCTCTATTTTCAGGCGCTCGACAAAGACTTCAACGAGTTGCAACGGATGCGGAGCGTGGTGCAGTTGCAGCCGGGCGAGCAACGCGGTTGCGTCGGCTGCCACGAGCACCGCCAGACCGCCGCGCCGGTGAGAGTGACACTTGCCTCGCGTCGGCCGCCAAGCCGGTTGCAGCCGCCGCCGTGGGGCGCGGAGCCGTTCGCCTACAAGCGCGTCGTGCAGCGGGTGTGGGACGCGAAATGCGTGCGATGCCACGACGGCGGTGAGAAGGGGCGGATCAACCTGACCGGCGCACTCGACGCCGAGAAAGTGCCGGCGAGCTACCGCGCGTTGATCAGCGGCGGTTGGGTCCACTATTTTGATTTCACCTGGTGGCTTCGGCACTCCAAGGCGGAGCCGATGAGTTTCGGCACGGTCAAGAGCCGCCTCTGGGAGATGCTCGACGCCGGCCATCATGACGTGAAGTTGACGCGCGACGAGATGCACGCGCTGAAATGCTGGATTGACCTGAACTGCCCCCTCTGGCCCGACTACATCCGGCGCCAACTCCGCCCCGGCCCGCAGACAGCGCAGGCGAAGCCGTAACTATGCGATGCGAACATCCCCTCACCCCGGCCCTCTCCCCCGCCGAGGGGGAGAGGGCCGGGGTGCACCGCCGTTGAAATAAGAGTGATTCGTTGGGTGCATGAGGTTCAAAA
>DYDC01000024.1 GCA_020718125.1 Methylacidiphilum sp.
CTTGCAGTTTTTCCTCAAGTCGTCGCCGCATCCACTCGCGGCCTTCGGCTTCCACTTCCAACTCCAACTCCCGCAGGGACGGCACTGGGCTGGGATTGGCGTTCATGTCGCTCCTTTCGGTTGAAGGGTTTGCTGCGTTCAAGGTTCCAACGGCTCACGCCCTCATTTTGGCGCGGGTGTCAAGTTGCGCCCAGTAGCGGGCTGCGAATCGCTCGACGAAGGCAAGGAACAGTTGGGCTGGCACGAGAGCATGGCTCAACGAGTTTGCTGGCACTGACTCCACTGGCAGGGCGGACGAACTCTGCCGCCCCGCTTTTTCAAACAGATCGTAGATCACCCCGCGCCGCTCGTCCCAGATGCGCACCAGCGTCATCTCCCGCCCGCACTGCGGACAGCGCACCGCGCCATCCGCAAAGGACTCCGCTCCACCGCCGGACGCTGCCCCGGCGATCCTTGTTCGGCTGGCCTCGCCCGGTTCGCGGTCTCGCCGTTGCGCCTCAGCCAATCCCGCCAGCACCTCGGCCACTTGCGCATGGACTTTGGCGCGCACCGGCCGCGCGTAGATGCCGTAGTAGCGCACCATCCGGAAGTTCTTCGTCGGCAGGTGCTGGATCGTCCGCCCGATGAAGGCTGGCGCCGAAAGCGTTTCCCGCACCACCCCGCGCCGAATTGTGCCAGCAGCATGAACAAGAAGACATGGTGGAATCGTTTCAGTGCGTTCCTTTCCGTTTCAGCACGTGTTTTGTTCGATGGTCCAGTTCTTCGAGCAAGCTTGCTTTGTCTTCGCTGTATTCCAAGGCGGTTGCCCGGTCAATCTTGCGTCTTGCCAGCAGCAAGAGCAGGGACTGATTGAGCGTCTGCATGCCGTGTTCGCCGCCGGTCTGCATGGCGGTGCGTATCTGGTGAGTCTTCTCCTCGCGAATCATGGCGCGCACGTTTGGCGTGGCGATGAGGATCTCCGCCGCGAGGGAGCGGCCCCCGCCGTCAGCCCACGGCACAAGTTTTTGGCTGAACACAACCCGCAATGTGGAAGCAAGTTGCACCCGCACCTGCGCTTGGTGGGCGGCGGGATAGGCGCTGATGATGCGCGAGACCGTTTGGGTTGCATCGGAGGTATGCAACGTGGCAAAGGTCAGGTGCCCGGTCTCGGCGAGAGTCAGCGCGGCCGTCATGGTTTCGAGATCGCGCATTTCGCCCACGACAATCACGTCGGGATCCTGCCGCATGCTGCGACGCAATGCCTCGGCGAAACTGGCCGTGTCGCGACCGACTTCGCGCTGGGTGACAAAGGCGCGGAGGCTCTTGTGGCGATACTCGACCGGGTCTTCGATCGTGTGAATGTGACAGGACCGCGTCTTGTTGATTTCGTGAACAAGGCTGGCGATGGTCGTGGACTTGCCGCTGCCGGTCGAGCCGGTCACAAGCACAAGTCCGGCATGCATCGCGCAAATCCGGTTTAGCAGACCCGTGTCCAAGCCAAGCTCGTCAAGCGCGAAGAACCGGTTCGGCAGGAGCCGGATGGCGGCGGCGAAGTCGCCCTGCTGGCGGTAGGCATTGATTCGCAGGCGCGTGCCATCCTGCCGTTCGAAGGCGGCATCCAACTCGCCGCAGTTTCGCAGCCGCTTGACGGCTTCATCGCCGACCGCGCTGGCGATGACGGCAGCGATCTCTTCGGGCATCAACAAGTGCGGATGCCCAGCCAGATGTTCCAAGAAGCCATGCACACGGATGATCGGCGGAGAACCGACGGCGAGATGCAAGTCGCTGCCGCCGCGCGCGGCCAGTTCGTCGAGCCATGGGTCAAGGTTCATGATTCTTACCCTCTTTGGCTTTCATGCGTCCGTCATGATCGCGAAGCACACTCTTGTCGTTCTTCAGTTCCTTTTCATACCGGCTTGCTCGCCGGGAGAAGTCCCGGGAAGCCGTTTCGCCTTCGCCCGGAGCCAGCAGCACATGCGGTCGAATCAGCACCAGAAGTTCGCTGCGAGATTCCAGGCGGATTTTGCGTTTGAAGATGTTGCCCACCAATGGAATCCGCATCAACCACGGCACCCCAATTTCCTGGGACTCCTTTCGTTTGCGAATCAGGCCTCCAATGACGACGTCGCCACCATCCTTGGCCAGGACGGTTGTGGTAACGGATCGCTCCTCGACATCTTGTGAGGTGAACTGGTCTGCGTCCGTCTGCCCATACCGCACAACACGTTCCTGCCCCAATTGTGTCTCTTCTTGGAGCAAACGAATCGTGACGGTGCGATCGGCGTGAATTTTGGGCGTGATCAAGAGAGTGGTGCCGATGCGCTTGCGCGGAGCCGTCACGTCATAGGTTGTGACGGGCGTTGGAGTCAGTTCGCCCACAAAGCTCTGCTCCTGTTGGACCTTCTCCAGCACCGTCACCTCGCTGCCGATGAAGATGCGCGAGGCCTCGTTGTCCGCCACGAGCAGGCTCGGTGTCGCCAGCGAGCGGATGCGGTTCTCGTCCTGCAGGAGTTGAATGCGCGCCCGGACCTGGTCGCTGACGTATGCGAACACGGCGGCCCGAGGATCAAGCCCGGCGCCCAGCGGAACCAATGTGGCCGGGTTGGGCGCGCTGATTGTGTTTCCTGGGGGAGTCGTGATGCCGGTCGCCTGTCCGCCGCTGAACGACCCGCTCTTGAACAGCCAATCCACGCCGCGGGCCACTTCGTCGCTGAGCGATATGTCGAATACCTTGACCTCAAGCAGCACTTGGGCCTTGGGTTTGTCCAGTTGCTGGATTACGTTCTTGATCGTCTCCACGGATGCCGCGTCACTCGACCGTAGCACGAGCGCATTGGCCGACGGCGAGGCGGAGAGATAGACCAACCCCGGCCGGCCGTCCTTTCCGCCAAGGTCATCGGGCCCCCCTCGTGAGGCCTTTTGGACTTCCATCTCGCGGCGCTGTTGGTCGATCACTTCCTGAAGGGTTTGCTTCTCCGAGGCTTGACCCATTGCGCCGCCAGACCGCTCGTCGTAGCGGCCACGACCGCTCGACGAATAGCCGTATCGGCCGCGATTCGAACTGCTGTTGTAGCGGTCACGGGTGCTTCCAGTAGTCGTGTTGCTGTTTTCCTTATTAACCAAAGTGGCGCGGTCGGCGATGGTATCCATGCGGTCCAAGGCGCGTTCGATGCGAGGCATGTCGTCCGCGATATTCCTGGGAGGCGGGTCCCACACAACCCGGTCTTTGAACAGACGCGCCAGCGCATCGCCAATATCCTCCGGGGCAGGATACAACACAGGCACCACCTCGACCACTTCGTCAGCGTAAAGGTCCAGCCCTTGCTTGTATTCCTCCATGGTCACGATCTGCACGATATCCGAGTGTGGCGAGCGGCGATGCCAAAGCCCGCACGTCGCGCAGACCGTTCGGATGGTCTCCTCGACGCCGGTTCCCGAGAGGTAGAAACTGATGCGCTTTTCGCCCGCCTTCTCGCTGACCAGCACCTTCCACTCCGCCGCACAGCCGCGGGTCATCAACTCGGCGAAGTCTCGCAAGGTCATGTCGCGAACAAGGACCGATTCGATGGCGAGCGGTTTGCCCGCTTTTTGCGCCTGGGCAGGAGCCGCCGCCGGTGACAGGATGAGCGCTGCCGCAATCAGAAACCCCGTTGTGATCTTCAGTTTGGTGCTCATCGGTAGATTCTCACGTCCTGCGGCCGCGTGCGCGGCGCGATCTCGATTTGGTCATGGGTGATGGATTTCACCAGCAGGTATAGTTGGGAATCTGTCGCCCCCTTTGCTCCGCCTGTGCCGGCTCGGTCCACTCGGATCACGTCGTTTTCGCGGACGAAATGGAGACTTTTCGAACCGGGAATAGACAGTGCGCATACGGGTTTCTTGCCGCCAACCGAGAGAATGCCAACGACGACGATGCCGGGAGGGATCGATGCGGGGCTGTCGATGATGAAGCCTTCGCCATCCCCCATGCCCCTCATGGCAAACGGGTTGCCTGTCGGAACCCGTGACAACGGTTCAACGTCCGCGGTCGCTGTTCGTTTCACTGCGTTCGTCGTTGGAGGTTCCTGGGCCACTGTTACACAGCACGAGAAGAGCGTTCCATAGGCTAGCGCCATGGTGGCCACCGTTAACAAATACCAATGTTTCATTTTCGTATTCCTTTCATTCAACGAGCCGCCCGCGTTGCCGTCAGCACCGCCAGGAAGAAACCGAAATACACCAGCCCCACGAATCCCCCGACCACCACGAAGACCGCCGGCTCGACCAGTTTGCCGAGCAACGTCACCCGACGGTTCAGTTGGTCCTCCGAAAAGCGCGCGACTTCGAGCAGGCTCTCGTCCATGTGGCCGCCCTCTTCGCTGACGTTGACGAGCGTGTGCGCCATAGGGGTCAGGCGGTGAAGTTCCGTGGATTCGATGCTCTTGCTGAGGCTGGCCCCGTCGCGCAGCATCGTGCGGACGCGCTCGAACTGCGCGGCATAGAGCCAGTTGCCCATCGTCCCGCGCACGAGGTCCGCGGCAGCCAGCACGTCCAGCCCGCTGGCCAGCAACGACCCGAGAGTCGAGCACCACATCGCGTTGGCGTGAAACTGGAAAGCCCCGCCCAGCAACGGCAGACGCAGCGCCAGCCCGTCCACCCACTCGCCGGAACGGGCCGAGCGCCGCAGAGCAATGACGAGAGCGATCATCACGACCGGTGCCAGCAGGACAAATAGACCGTAGTTGCTGAGAAAATGGTCGAGCGCGATGACCATCCGCGTCGGCAGCGGCAATTCGACCGCCCGGCGGCTGCTGGCGATGAATTTCATCACCACGGGAAACACTTCCCGCACCATGTAGGCCCCCACGCCCATGGCGGCGAGCATCACCACGACTGGATAGCTGAAGGCTTGCAGGATCTGCTCGCGAATCTTGCGAGATCGCTCCTTGAGTTCCGCCGCGTAAACAGCCATGCGGTCCAGCGTGCCGTTAGCCTCGCCCACGCCGAGCAGGCCGATGGTGACCCGGTCTATCCCGGGCAGATGTGCCGCCAGGGCTTTGCTGAACGATTTCCCCTCGCGGATGTCTCCCGCCGTGCGGGTCAGCGCCTTGCACACAGGCGGTGAGGCCGTGCGCGAGAGCGCGTTGAGCGCGGTCAAGATCGGCACGCCGGAGCGCAACAGCGAACCGAGCTGCCGCAAGATCAACTCGACGTGCTGGGAACGAATCAGGAGTTGATCCGCCAGTTGCTCGATGCGGCTGGGCCGGTCCAAGGACGCCGCGTCGGCGGGCGCCGACGCCAGCGAAAGCACGCTCGCGCCGTCCGCGCGCAGACGGCCCGCCGCCTCCCGTTCGGAGGCGGCTTCAAGGACGCCCTCGCGCCGGCCGCCGTCCTGCAACACGATGTAGCGGAACATGGGCATTAGAATTCACCCCCCCCGAGGAACGTGACTCGCCGGACTTCTTCGGGGGTCGTGAATCCCGCGGCGACTTTCGCCGCGCCATCCTGCGCCAGAGTCGGCAGTTTCCGTTGCGCGAAGGCGAAGTCCGCCATCAGGTCTTCGGTCGCGCCGGAAAAGATCAGGTCGCGCAACGGGCGGTCCACCGGCGTCATTTCGTAGAGTCCGAGCCGTCCGGCATAACCCAACTGACCACAGAAGGCGCAACCCCGCACGCGGGGAATGGACGGCGGCTTGGCAGAATCCCAGCCGAACTCGGCGCAGAGGGCTTCGTTGGCTGGCTCGTGGATCGCGCAATGGGGGCAGGGTCTGCGCACCAGCCGCTGGGCCACGACCAGCCGGAGCGTGGAGGCCGCCAGTTCGCGCGGAACGCCCAGGTTGAGCAGGCGCGTGATGACGGAAACCGAGGTGTTGGCGTGGAGCGTGGCCAGCACGAGATGCCCGGTCAGCGCGCTCTTGACGGCGATGTCCGCTGTCTCCGGGTCGCGGATTTCGCCGACCATGATGATGTCCGGGTCGTGCCGCAGGACGCTGCGCAAGGCCTTCGCGAAGGAGACGCGCTCGCCGTCAATCTGGATCTGGTTGACGCCTTTGAGGGGGATTTCGACCGGATTTTCAATGGTCAGGATGTGGTTTGTGCCCGGTTCACGCAGATGCCGCAGCGCGGCATACAGCGTGGTGGTCTTGCCGCTGCCGGTCGGCCCGGACAGCAGCACGACGCCATGCGACTGTTCCAACGCGGAAAGCATCATCCCGTGGTGTTGTTCACTCATGCCCAAGGCGTCGAGCCGGTCCAGTTCCGCCGCTATGGCGGCGGTGGCTAGGATGCGCAGGGTGACCTTTTCTCCGTGGGTGGTCGGGATGACCGCCACGCGCATGGCAATGTTGTCCCCGAGGCTGCCCATCACGATCTGCCCGTCCTGCGGGGCGCGCCGTTCCGAGATGTCCAGCCGCGCGGCCACTTTGATGGCCGAGATCAGGTCCGCCATGAATGTCGGAGTGAACTCGCCAGCCACGCGCATCATGCCGTCCACCCGCATTCGCGCGACGCCCCGGTCCCCCTCGGGATCGAGGTGGATGTCGGAGCAATGGATCTGGATCGCGCGGTTGACCAGCCGTTCCAGCGCGGCCAGCGCGGTGGGGGCCTCGTCGCCCGCCGCGCCCGAGTAGTAGCGTTCGATTGCGCGGGCGACGGTTTCCGGGCGCGAGGCGGCCAGAACCTTGACCCGCAGGCTCAGCCGGCTTTCGAGTTCCATGACGCCCATGGGGTCGTCCGGATTGGCCAGCACTACGGTCAGCGTCCTGTCATCCAGCGCGACCGGCAGGATGCCATAACGGCGGGCAAGCCGCCCCGGCACGCGCGCCAGGGCGGCTTCCCCGACCACCACCCTGGAAAGATCAATGGCGCGCTTTCCGCTCATGCGCCACCTCCACGATAGAGGTGCAGGATCAGCGTAAAGCGCAGGACAAGCGGCGGCGCGGTGCCGCCGCCAGGCGTGTCCCCCCCGTTCAACAGCGTGATTGAAACACCCCGGAGTTCCCACAGAAGCGGTTCGCGCTCCATGTCTGCAAGAAAGCCGTAGATTGCGGCGAAGTGCCCCGCCATCTCGTATGCCTCAGATGCCACCGGGATTGGATTTCCGACCGGGGCCGGGGTTGGCGTATTCTTGGATGCCGCCGGGTTCTGATTCCCGGCGGGGGGCGGGATTGGCGCAGTCTTGGATGACGCCGGGACTGGATTTGCGACTGGAGTCAGCGTTGGCGCATTCCTGAGGGCGCGAAGACCGTGCCGGCTGATGATGGCGAGCAACGCAGCATTGGCCTCGGCCTTGCCGGCGTTGAGCCGATACATGCTCCCTGACTCAATCCCCGCCAATTCGGCGGACCGGTTTTCGAGACTGCGCCTCAAGTTCTCCTCGCGGAGAGTTTCCTCCTGAATCACCTCGTCCTGCTCAGGCAATGGCACGCGCGCGGGAATTTTCTTGTCCACCAGCGCCTTGCGCGCCGCCACCAGTTCGCGATCCACTGGATCCAGCATGTGCGACCGCGCGGCATAGGCAACACTCATGGCCATGATGATGCCGATGACAATCCGGTGAAAAGCGGTAAAACGTCCCCAGAACGCAAGGAACTCGCTCTTCCATTGGCGCAATGCGCGCCGAAGCATTCGCATCATGGCTGCCCCCCTTTTGGCATGACGACAAACTGGAATCGTTGCGCGTATTGTTCCTCCATCGCCTGCAGACCGCCGAATTCGCGGCGCAGCCCCTCGCGTTCCCCCATGTCGCGCAAGGCCGCGTCAAGCTGGGGCAGACCATCCTGCCACCGCGTGATGCCCGCAATTTCGAAGCCGCCTCCGTCACGTTGCTTGACCGACTGCAGATAGGAATAGGCCGGCATATGTTCCGCCAGCGTTCCCAAAAGCGGCAGCAGTCCCAGAGGGAGGCAACGCCGTTGTTCCAGCAACGTCTTCTTCGCCAGCAATGCGTTCTGGCGGTCCCGCAGGGACTTGGTTGCGGACTCGGCACGCTTGCGGGCGTTTTCGAGCGATTCCCACGCCGTTCGATTTGTCTTTGCCGCGCGCAGGTCGGATTCCAGATTCTGCTTGCGCCAGCCCACCCATACCAGCGTTGCGGCCAAGATTGCAAAGAGGATCACCGTTCCGTGCCGGTGCGGGTCGCTCGGCGGCGGGGGAAGACCAATCCACGGACAAGCCTCGTCCACTCCACCGACGCGACCACCTGCGCACTGACGAACCGCCGCCTCCTCAATTTCTGAAAGCTCAGGGAATTCGATGTCCGTGGATGCTCCGAGGTATGGCATGAACTGCTCGCGCGATCGTCCGGCCTCGACCGGGAGGATCACGCTCAAAGGCATGGCGTCATGCGCGCTCAACCGTTCCCGGGCGCGTTCGGCCCGCTCACGCGCGGTGGAATCGGCAAGCATATCAATTCCGAGCGGAAGCATCGCAGTCATGAACGGCTGCGGATCGTTCGCCGGAACGGCGTAGAAGCTCGTGTGTTTCCGGATCAGCAACAGCCGCCGGTTCGGCGCGCGCCGCGCGTGCGCGGCAAGAACCGCCAATTCGAGAGAACCGGCGCCTTCGAAGGCGACGGCTTCTCCTTCCGCGTCCGCCGCCAGACGTTCCAGCCGTTCGATCTCAAACCCCGCCGCCAACAGTGATTTGCGCTCACCGCCCATCTTGTAGAGATCGGCCCGCGCCGCCACCAAGCGGTGGCCAGCCGCCTCCAGCCCGATCTCGCCCTGAGCCTCATAAGCCAACGCCGTGTGCAGTTCTTCCTCCGAAGCATCCTCCGGCAGCACGGTCGAAAGCGTATGCACGTCACCTGACTGCAGAACACGCAGCCGCCGCGCGCGTGACTGGGCCAGGAACTCGATGATTCCCTTGGGCAACTGCCGGCCGCCGCGCGCGGCTTCCTCCGTGCGGCCGACGCAGTCCCACTCCCCGCGCGCCTGGCGCAGCGCGTAGGCCCGCCATGTCAGTCCGTCGTTGACGGCAATGGCGATGGATTTGGCATGTCCCAGCAACCGCATAATAATTACGGCTTCCTCAAGTATAGGGTGATCGTGTTGCAGCCGGGCCGCAGTGTCACGATCTCAGGCTCATGCCCGCTGACTTGGAGACCAGACACCGCATTGGTCCCGTAAGCATAGACCTTGCAGTCGGTCGGCATCAGATTGCTGAATGTTACTGCTGAGACAACATTGGCCGCCATTAAGGGCAGATGCTGTTGACGCACCGCACGGGTGCTCGCAGTCAGGTCGGGTGTAAATAAGACCACGTAGAGCACATTGAGTTGGTAGGGGTTGGTCGCCCCCGCAAGGGCGGGTTCTATCAGCGACCAAGCTGCGTCCTGAACATTGGTGCTGTGGCGCGCCTTCACCAACACCGTCAATTCCGTTTCAGGCAGCAGCGCGCCAAGATCGAGGGTGTGATCGGCTTCGTCCCAGGTTGTGCCGCCGCTCGCGTTGTCCGAACCAAGGCTGGTTACCGTTAGAATCTCGCCAACCGTGTTCGTCGTCACATGCCAGGGGTTGCCGAAGCCGTCATAGCTCTCGGCGGTGGCGGGATCGTTCACCATGAGATAGGGCCCGTTCCAACCACACGTCAAAACAACAGCGTCGTATGGATAGAGGCCGATGATACTACCGGGCCACTGCGTGGTGTTCGTTGTCGTGCCGTAGCCGATGCCGCCTGCGTCACGCCACAGCTCTCGCAAGCGCACGCTATCGTTCGTGCTGTGCATGACCGGCAGCCGCCCCGTATCGCGCACAAACCGTCCGGCCTCCACGCCGGTGCCAACCACTGCCTGACGGATCAGTTGCAGGCGCGTGGTCGTCTCGTCGTAACGCGCCCGGCTGCCGAGGTCGCCAACGCCCGTCAGGGTCATGGCCGCCAGGCCGGCCAGCAACGCCAGCACGACAACCAACTCGATCAGCGTCATGCCGGACCTGCCGGCCGCCTTGCCCGCAAATCGGTTGTTCATGGCGTCTCCAAGGGTTGCGCAACGTCATCGCTCGTGCCAAGCGCGCCGTCCTGTCCGACATACACGAGATAGAGAGCGTTGGTGAGTTTCCGCACGCGATAGAAATGCTCCGCGGTGAACCCGCTGTTCTTGTCCGTCGTGTGGCGGGGATCGTGAATAACCGGGATTACGGCCGTTGACCCAGAGCCGGTCAGTGGTTGGCCAGCTTCCCCGATATATACACTGCGGATTCCTTCCTGTTGCAGATAAGGACCGCGCCAGCCTTTGCCGCGGTTCGGATCAAATTCCAAGGGAAATGACCAATTCGATGCCAAAGCAACATTGGTTGTCATCAGGATTGCCAGGCCATACTGGCCGACCAGGTTCATGTCGTTGGCCGTCGGCAGGCAATCGGCCTGAAACGCAGCATAGGCACGGCGGATGTCCATCATCTCGGCTGGTGCCATGGATTCATCCACCGCCCACGTCTTGGTCACCTGCAAGCGTGGCAACACCAGCATCGTCAGCGCACCGAGCAGGCCGATCACGATCAGCAACTCTATGAGTGTGAACCCTGCGAATCCCGTCGCGCCGCGAGCGACCGCCTTGTGCTGTGCAGCACGATCCCCGCTGGCCTTCCGGACCAAGCACGACGGGCAGGGATTCCCTGTGATGCAACCCCTGCACCCGTGCGGCCCGTGGCAGCAGGACGCATGGCCTTCCTTTCGCGTGTCCTGCATGTTCGTCTGCGATTCGATATTTGCCGTCTCGCTCATTGCGGTCTTCTGTGTCTGAACTGTGAAAGAGGTGCCGGGGGCGTTGAAGCCCCCGGCACCCGGGGTTTGGGTTGCAGTTACGGGTTCAGCACGCCGCATTCGGGACATGACGTCCCGATCATGCGGGCTTTCGCGCCATTGGTATAGACCTTGAAGTAGGCCATGTAGTAGGCGAACTCCGGATCACCACCGCTCGCGGACTTGGTTGGAACCGGGCACTTGCCTGCCAGACTGATGCCCAGTTCAACACTGCCCTTGGTCCAGTCTGAGTTGCCACCGTCGCCTTTGTTGGCGCTCCAATCGGTCGTGGGTGCGACCCACAGGCACACGACGATGCCGGGCCTGCTGCTGCCATCAGCCGCCCTGTCCCAGGATGGCGTGCCCGTCCCGGCGTTCCAAGCGGGAATGCCGATGCCGTCGAAGGTATAACCGACGTTTTCGTCGGTCCGCCACGCTGTGGTGCAACATGCAACGTACACACCATCCGCCACGACCGTGCTGGTCAAGCCGGTGCTCGAACAGATGCTCGTGATGCCCGCCGCCGACAGCGAGGTCGCTTGGTCGGCCGTCAGGGGCACGACGGTATTTGCATGTATCATGTTCGCGGCCTGGGCGTCCGGCAGTCCCGGCATGGCGGTGGATCCCGCAATGGTGTTCGTCAGTCCGTTGTGCAGGCCGACCGGATAGTTGCCATACATGTCGTAGTATTGGCTTAGCACCCGTAGCGTGCCTGCCTGGTTGTAGTCGCACACGTCGCCCATGGCTTCCTCACGATCCGCCGCCAACCTGGGCAGGACGAGCGCCGTCAGGGCGCCCAGCAAGCCGATTACGATCAGCAGTTCGATCAGCGTGAAACCACCTTTGTTCTTCATTGTCTTCGTATTCATTTGTCTTTTTTCTTCATTCAACACGGCATCTTCAAGATGCCTTTTCTTTTGTGGACGGCTCCCGCGCGGTCAGCCCGTCCGTTATGTCTTGCGCGTTCATGGGCGCGGGAACCGCTCCCGCAACCGATTTCTCATTCGATACACAACTCCTTTCCGGCATGGCCTCCCCGCGCCGCGCGGGGCAGGTCTCTTTCCGGTGTTCGTTTTGATCCATTTCATTCAGTTCTAGCGGACGCCACGTCCGCTCTGTTCTTTTCGTCCGCGGTCTTGCTCGCCACGAGATCGTGGCACGGGCGATCCTCGCTTGCTGAGCAATCGCACGGCACAACGAAGCGGTAATGTTTGCCACACTTGACCAACACTTCCTTCTCGTGCTTGCGTAGAAACCGTATTTCGATGCTCATCTCGCCGTATCCGCTGTGCTCAAACAGCATCTTGTAAAGACTCTGGATTCGCGCCATTACGGCTTCATGGGTTGATGGCATGGACTCCTGCTCCTTTCAGAGTTTGGCCCGCCAAACTCACAGTGCAAAAAAACGCACTGTCAGGCGCCTGCCTGACCGCCACAAGCACCGCCCGTCCGCGGTCGTCCTCGACGAGGTTCACACGATAAGACTTGGGTGGCAGCATGGCTGGTGAAGCTGGCATTTGATTGAGCACTCAAACAACTTGGGTAAAAATGCAGCTCCGTTGGATTATTTGTTGCCATTCCATTTCATGGGCCGGCTCAACTGAGATGTGCAGCAAAGCGTGATGGTGATAACTGACGGCCTCCAAAGCCCATCGTTCCGTGGTGCCGGATTGGGCGCGCACCAGCCACAGCGCATCCAGTGCGGCCGTGTCGAGTTGCAGCGCGACATCGTCCCCGGTGGCTCGAATCCAACCGGTCGAGCGGGCCAGTGCCGTTGGCCGCCAACGCAGCGCCTGTATCGCTGCCGCGTTGCGAAGCATCGCGCAGAGGGGGATGCCGCGTCCCACGAAATCCTGCAAGATCACTAACAGCACCGGAACCAACAACCGCCGCACAAAACAACCGTTGTCAGCCAAGGTTTGGAGCCGGTGGTCAAGCCCGCTGATCCACGGTGAATCAGCCGTCTCGCGTTGACCGCCTTCTTTCCGGTTCTCGCCTTGAAACCGCTGCAACAATCGTCCGAAAGCCACGAGGTCGGATTCTTCGGTCAGGCAAAGCTTGTGGCTGATCTGACCCGCCCGATTGATGATTTCCAAGCTGGGCAGAGTCCGCTCCGGCGAGAACTCCTTCGCCGCCCAGACCCGGTCCCAGCCCGTGAAATCCAAGGTCAACCCGCGCGACACGTCTCGCGCGTGCAGACCACTGCAACAAAACAACAGATCAGGACAAGGACCGTAACGGCCCAGCGCGACGTGGTGGTTGCCGGTGAGCGTCAGCACCGATCCGAGCGTCGGCAGTTCCCGCGCCAGTTCTGCCACGTTGCCAGCCAGCAACACACGCACCCGGCCGTCGCGGTCTATCCGCAGATTATCGGGCCGGATCGAATGCTTGAACGGGTCGCGCGGCAGCGTCCCGGTGCCAGGCCGGAGTCCCTGTCGCGCGTTGAGTGAATTGAAGTTCTCATTCTTCATAATAGTGTGAAGCTTCCTGTTCTTGGTTGTTTCCGATTTCTTTACGAAACGCCGCACGCTCGCAACACCTGGAATGCGATCCAAGCCGCGCCATAGGCCAGCAGTGTCATGTAGGCGAGTTGCAGCACCGGCCACTTCCAGGAGTTGGTTTCCCGGCGCGTGATGGCTTGTGTCGGCAGGCACTGCATCGCCAGCACGTAGAAGATCAACAGGCTTACGCACGTGGCCGTGGTGAATACACTGCTGCCGTCGGCTCGTTGCGCCCGGCGCAGCGAATCGTAGAGCGACTCCGGGTTTTCCTCGACCACGTCCTCGCCCACGCCATAGACCACCGCCAGCGTCGAGACGATGACCTCGCGCGCCGCGAACGAGCTGATGATGCCGATGCCGATCTGCCAGTCGAAGCCCAACGGCCGCAACACCGGCTCGATGAACCGGCCCAGCCGGCCCGCCGCAGAATTGGCCAGCGCCGAACGCGATGTCAACCGGTCCGCCTGTGCCTGCGTTTCATCGGCGTCCTTCGTCGCGCCGCGCGCGCGGTGCTGCTCGGCCTGTTGCTGAAGCGCAACAGCCCGCGGCGGCGGCTCGCTCTTCGGGTAGGTCGCCAGCGCCCAGAGCGCGACGGAGACGAACAGGATGATCGTGCCGGCCCGGCGCACAAAGACGCGCGCGCGGTCCAGCGTCACCAACGCCGCCGTGCGCAAGCTCGGCATCTTGTAGCTGGGCAGTTCCAGCACCAAGGGGCGCGTCTCGCCTTTCAACAGCGTGCGTTTCAGCAGAAACGCGACGCCCACGGCGGCCACGATGCCCAGCACGTAGGCACCGGTGAACGCCAGCGACGCGCGCCAGGCGCTGTCGGCAAAGAGCAGCGCCGCCAACATGCCATAGACCGGGATGCGCGCCGAGCAGGAGAACAGCGGCAGCACCAGGATCGTCACGAGCCGGTCGCGTTTGTTCTCGATCACGCGCGCGGCCATGATCGCCGGGATGGCGCACGCGTGCGCGGAGAGCATCGGCACGAACGCCTTGCCCGGCAGGCCGACGCCGCGCATCAACCGGTCCATCACAAACGCCGCCCGCGCCAGATAGCCGGTGTCCTCCAGCAGCGAGATGCAAAAGAACAGGATGCAGATCTGCGGCAGGAACACCAGCACACCGCCGACGCCGCCGATGACGCCCTGCACCAACAGGTCGCGCAGGTCGCCCTCCGGCAGCGTGCGCTCAACCCAGCCGCCAAGCTCGGTGAAAAGGCCGTCAATCAAATCCATCGGCACGCTGGCGAGGCTGAAGATCAGGAAGAACAAGCCGAGCATGATGCCGAAGAAGGCCGCCACGCCCAGCACCGGATGCGTCAGCAAGTGATCAATCCGCTCCGTCCATCCGCCCGCGGGCCGCGGTGCCTGCTCGACGCAGCGTTGTGCGATCGTGTCGCTCCACGCGTAGCGCGTCTTGAAGCGGCAGCCGTCGCAGCCGCCGCAGACGTTGCGCGGCGCGGGCGCTTTCATCCGGCGCAACGTCTCGCGCAGTTCCGCCAGCCCGCGCCCGGTCCGGGCCACGACGGGCACGACGGGACAGCCGAGTTCGGCGGCCAGCCTGGCAGCGTCCACGCGCATGCCCTGCGCCTCGGCCAGGTCCACCATGTTCAGCGCCACCGCCACCGGCAGCTTCATCTCCACAATCTGGCTGATGAGGAAAAGGCTGCGGTTGAGGTTCGTGGCGTCGGCCACCACCACCACGCCATCGGGCGTGCCGAACTCCGCCGCCCGGCCCTGCAACGCATCGAGGGCGACCTGTTCCTCCTCCGAGCTGGCGTTGAAATCGTAGATGCCCGGCAGATCGAGCAACTCGATGCCCGCCGCGCCGTTCCTGCAGCGGCCGAGCCGGCACTCGATGGTCGTGCCGGGATAATTGGCCGTGTGCGCCCGCAGGCCGGTCATCGCGTTGAACAGCGTCGTCTTGCCGGAGTTGGGGTTTCCGGCGAGCGCGACGCGCATCGCGCGTTTCGCAAGCGGTTCCGCCGGGGCGGTGGAACAATCGCAATCGCAATCAGCTTTGGCAATCATGGGAGTCTCCACAGCAAGAAGGTTCAACAATAATGTGGTGTGCCAGCCGGCTCGACACGCCGATGCGCGCGTCCAGCAGGCCGAGGATGAGCGGGTTGCCCTGCCGGACCACCGTGATCTCGCGCCCGACGCACAAGCCCATCGCCATCAAGCGATGCAGGGCCTTCTCCGTCGTCTCGATTTGATGCACGACGCCGTGCTTGCCGGCGGGCAATTCATTCAGCCGGCGACGTCCCGCCGACGCGCAACATTTCTCTTTCTTGGATGATTCCACGGACTCATTCCTTTCCGGTGAGACCGGCAACGTCTCGTTTTTCGGCACAGCCAAGCCGCAGCGTTTTGATTTGCTGCGCTCAGCGGTTTCCCCCTATAGTCCGAGGCGAAAACTCGCCTCATCTGGGGCTTGCTTCTCAATGAGGGCTGCGGCTTTGGGTGCCAATCCTGTCCGCAGCCCTCAAATTTTTTCCCCGGTCAACGGGGCTTCATTCCAATAACATCGTGATTTCCTGGACATGCTCGATCTCGGTGGCGATCTGTTTGCGTATGAAATCTTCCAGTCCCGGATCGCCCTCGACGCGCGGCAGCATGTCCTTGTAGGCGTCGAGCGCCTGCTGCTCAAAGATGAGCGCGTCGGCGAGCGCGCCCTTCAGACCGACCGGCCCGCCGCCGGCTTCGAGCTTGATGCTGAGCTTCGGCGTCTCGCCCAGCACGCGGATGTGCGTCGCGATGGCCTCGGCGTGTTGGAGCGTCTCCTGCATGGTCTTGTCGAAGAAACTCTCCGCCGCGAGCCGGTCAATCCCGCGCAGCCGGTATCGAAGCTGGAAGTAGCGCAGGAACGCCTCCAACTCCTCGGCCATCAGCCGGTGGAGTTCCTCGACGAGTTCGTTGCGTTTGGGGTCTTTCATGGGGGTCACTTGGCCGCGGCGGCGAGTTCCTCGATGAGACACTGGCCGTTACAGATGGGACAGGTCTTCGATTCGGGACAGTCCTTTTCGAATTGACGGAACCGCTTCATCGCGTCCACCGCGGCGGGATCGTCCGAGAGCAGGAAGCGCAGCAGATGCACCAACCGCTCGGTCGTCAGGTCGCCGAGGAGGTGTTCGATCTTGCAGCTATCCATGTCGGCCTCGTCTTCGGCGATGCCGAGCACCTGCCGCATGAACGCCTTCATGACCGCCTTTTTCGCCATGAGGCCATGGGCGATGCGAAGGCCCTTCGCAGAGAGTTTGACTTGGCGGCGATCGTCCTCAACAACCAAGCCGCGCGTCTTGATGTTCCGCAGGTTGATCGAGACGCTGCCGCGGGTGATGTCGAGCTGGCGGGCGATGTCGGAAACGCGTGCCCAGCCGCCATACTCCTGGCCAAGCTCATGGATGGCCAGCAGGTGGTGGGCGACGCTGTGCGTCACCTCGTTGGCGTCAAACTCCTTCCACGTTTCCAT
>DYDC01000361.1 GCA_020718125.1 Methylacidiphilum sp.
GGGACTTGATCGTGGTGCGTGTGTCAAGTTGCGCCCCAGCACTCGTCGAGGGGAAGAATTTGTTTGCAATCAACCCCGTCCTCGCTAACAGTGCTGCGCCCCGGTTGGGGGTGTAGCTCAGTTGGGAGAGCGCCTCGTTCGCAACGAGGAGGTCAGGGGTTCAAATCCCCTCACCTCCACCAACCTGCCCCGGAGCGCGCCGGGGAGTGATGTTCCGGCGCGATTTCAGCCCAGACCCTTGCTCAGCGTTTCAAGCTTCTGCTTGAGCGCGTCGGGCAGGCGGCTGCCGAAGGTGGCGTAGTAGCCGGCGATGGTGCCGGTCTCGTGCTTCCAGCCTGCAATGTCCACGGCGAGCAGTTCGCGCAGCGAGTCGGCGCCCATGTCGAGGCCGGTGAGGTCGAGCGCGTCGGGCGCGGGGACGTTGCCGATGGGGGTGGCGACGGCTTTGCCGGCGCCTTCAACGCGTTCGCAGACCCATTTCAGGACGCGGCTGTTGTCACCGTAGCCGGGCCAGAGCCATTTGCCCTCGGCGCTGCGGCGGAACCAGTTCACGAAAAACATCTTCGGCAGCTTGGCGCGGTCGGTGCGCTGCGCGAACGACAGCCAGTGGCCAAGGTAATCGCCCATGTTGTAGCCGCAGAACGGCAGCATGGCGAACGGGTCGCGGCGCAGGATGCCGGCCTTGCCGAGCGCGGCGGCGGTGGTCTCGGAGCCGGCGGCGGAGCCGAGGAACACGCCGTGTTCCCAGTCGAACGCTTCGTTGATGAGCGGGATGGTTGTGGCGCGACGGCCGCCGAAGAGGATCGCGTCGAGCGGCACGCCCTCGGGGTTCTCCCAGTCGGGGTCAATGACGGGGCACTGCGCGGCGGGCGCGGTGAAGCGGGCGTTGGGGTGGGCGGCTTTGCGGCCGCAGTCGGGCGTCCAGTCCTTGCCTTCCCAGTCAATGGCCTTCGCGGGCGGCGGCACGCCCATGTCTTCCCACCAGATGTCGCCGTCAGGGGTGAGGGCGACGTTGGTGAAGATGCTGTTGCGGGTGAAGGTGCCCATCGCGTTCGGGTTCGAGTGCTTCGAGGTGCCGGGTGCGACGCCGAAAAAGCCGGTCTCCGGATTCATGGCGTGGAAGCGGCCGTCCTTGCCGACGTGGATCCATGCGATGTCGTCGCCGAGGCAGGTGACCTTCCAGCCGGGCAGCGTGGGCTGCATCATGGCGAGGTTGGTCTTGCCACAAGCGCTGGGGAACGCGGCGGCGATGTAGTGCTTTTTCCCCTGCGGCGAAGTCAGGCGCAGGATGAGCATGTGCTCTGCGAGCCAGCCTTCGCGCTGGGCGACGATGGAGGCGATGCGCAAGGCGAGGCATTTCTTGCCGAGGAGCGCGTTGCCGCCATAGCCGGAGCCGTAGCTCCAGATGGACGGGTCGTCGGGAAAATGGACGATGTATTTCTTCTGCGGGTCGGGTTCGCAGGGCCACGGCGCGTCGGTCTGGCCGGGCTTGAGCGGCGCGCCGACGGAGTGCATGCACGGGATGAACCCGCCGCTGGCGCCGAGCTTGTCGAGGACGGCGCGGCCCATGCGGGTCATGATGCGCATGTTGGCGACAACGTAGGGTGAGTCGGTGATCTCGATGCCGACCTTGGCGATGGGCGAGGCGAGCGGCCCCATCGCGAACGGGATGACATACAGCGTGCGGCCCGCCATGGAGCCGTTGAAGAAGCCGAGCAGCTTCTGGCGCATCTCGGCGGCGTCGGCCCAGTTGTTGTTCGGGCCGGCTTCCTCCTTGGTCTTGGCGCAGATGAACGTGCGGTCCTCGACGCGGGCGACGTCGCTGGCGTGGGAGCGGGCGAGGTAGCAGCCGGGGCGCAGCTTGGGGTTGAGCGGTGTGAACGTGCCGCCCTTGACCATGAAGTCGCACAGCACCTGATACTCGGCGTCGGAGCCGTCGCACCAGTGGACGCTGGCGGGTTTGCAGAGCGTGGTCATCTCCTCGACCCATGCGAGGAGCTTCTCGTTGTTCGTGGGCGGTTTTGTTTTGGCTGGCATGTCTTGTCCGGTTTCCCCGCGGGGTGCGGCAGGTTGTTGACCCGCCACCCCGCTCCAAATTGGCGGATAAAGAAGTTGAAAACCGGTGTTTTGGCGAGAAAAATCTCAGCGCGAGTTGCCTCAAATTAAAAGACACCGAAGCGGAGGAGGAATCGGGACCCGCGAGCCAGTAGCCAACGCAACACTTGCGGCTGGCTGCTGGGCGACACCCTGCCGCCGGTCGCGCCGTCTGGAACAAAGGCGCCACCGGCGTGCTGGAACGCACACGCCACGTGGAGGAAAGCCTGCCCTTCCCGTTGCGGGGATTCGACTTCGACAACGGCGGCGAACGGCTCAACTGGACCTTGATCCACTACCTGCAAGCGCGGGA
Organism: Methylacidiphilum sp.; assembly: GCA_020718125.1. Lineage (GTDB taxonomy): Bacteria > Verrucomicrobiota > Verrucomicrobiia > CAIQCK01 > CAIQCK01 > JACRKA01. The sequence goes on from DYDC01000361.1 coordinate 2,408, forward strand.
GAAACCCGTGCGCGTGACCCGCTCCCGGCCCTACCACCGCGATGACAACGCGCACGTGGAGCAGAAAAACTGGATGTGGCCGCGGCAGCTCCCGGGCTACGGGCGGCTGGAAGAGGACCGCCTGTCAGCGGCTCCTGAGCAGCGGGCAACTCTCGACCCAGGCGCGCCGCCAGTTGCGCGACCAGTATGAGTCCTTGGATCCCTTTGAGTTGGCCGCCCAAGTGGAACGTCGGCTGCGGAAGATTCTGCCATGAGGGAACCTCCGGTAACTCAGAAACAAATGACAGGGAAGAACGAAACTTATCGCTGTGGAGGAAAGCGCTGATACAATGGTCGCATGAAGACCTTGAAAAAGAGCTGCAAAGCCTCCCAAGCTCCCGGATTCTTTGATGTGGAACTGCGCGTCCAATGGCTCCTGGCCAAGGGCAATTCGTTGAGCCGCCTCGATGCCGTGATCGACTGGGAGAGCTTTCGCCCGCTGTTGGAAAGCCTCTGGGACAAACCGGCCCAAGGCCCCGGCGGGCCGCGCCCCAACGATCCGCTGAAGATGTTCAAGGCATTGTTGGTGCAACGCTTCTTCAACCTCTCCGACGAGCAGACCGAATATCAGGTTAACGACCGCTTGAGCTTCCAACGGTTCATCGGCTGGACGCTCGCCGACAAGGCGCCGGATGCCAACACGCTGTGGGACTTCCGCAG